>JAZFVB010000334.1:0-2317 GCA_036447515.1 Nitrospinota bacterium | reverse complement strand
ACGATTTGGAAACCGACGTTGGAGTTATAAACGAGAGGGCGCAACAAAAAAGCGCTTTCATAGAAGACCTCTTTGCCGAGATCGGCAAGGTTATTGTCGGCAAGGGCGAAATGCTCGAAAGGATGCTGATCGCCCTACTTTGCCGCCACCACGTCTTACTGGAAGGCGTGCCGGGCCTTGCAAAGACGATGGCGGTTACGACGCTTGCAAAAACGCTTAAACTGAATTCGGGGCGCATCCAGTTCACGCCCGACCTTTTGCCCGCCGACCTTATCGGCACGCAGATTTACGACGCGAAGACCGGCGAGTTCCACGTCAGGAAAGGGCCGGTCTTTACCAACATCGTCCTTGCGGACGAAATCAACCGCGCGCCCGCAAAGGTTCAAAGCGCGCTTCTCGAAGCGATGCAGGAAAAGCAGGTAACGATAGGCGGGCAGACATTCAAGCTTGACGACCCCTTCATGGTCCTTGCCACGCAAAACCCCATCGAGCAGGAAGGAACGTACCCGCTGCCCGAGGCGCAGATCGACAGGTTCATGATGAAGCTAAAGGTCGATTACCCGGACAAGGAGGAGGAACTCGAAATAACGCGCCGCATGTCAAAAAAGTTCGATTACGAGCCGAAGCCGGTCGCGGGAATGCGGGAGATACAAGAGGCCCGCGAAGTCATCGACGACATTTACGTTGACGAAAAGATATTCCGCTACGTGGTCGATCTTGTTACGGCGTCGAGGAAGCCGCGCGAATACGGGCTGGACATGGCCGACCTAATCGAATACGGCGCGTCGCCGCGCGCGTCGATTTACCTTGTCGCGGCCGCCAGGGCGCACGCCTTCCTGCGACACCGGGGGTACGTTACGCCCGACGACGTAAAGGCGATAGGCGCCGACGTTATGCGACACCGCATACTGCCGACTTACGAGGCGGAAGCCGAAGATATAAAGACCGACGATATCGTTAAAAGGATATTCGACACGGTTCCGGTGCCGTAACAGGGCCATGCCCCAGCCGCTCCCCCGCGATTTTTTTAAAAAGATAAGGCAGATCGAGCTTTCATCAACCAAGGTGGTGGAGTCGCTCTTTTCGGGCGAGTACCATTCGGTGTTCAAGGGGCTTGGCATGGAGTTCGCCGAGGTGCGCCCCTACCAGCCGGGCGACGACGTGCGCTCCATCGACTGGAACGTCACCGCGCGTTTCGGCGAGCCGTACATAAAGATTTTCGAGGAAGAGCGCGAGCTTACCGTGATACTGATGGTGGACGCCTCGGCTTCGGGCGATTTCGGCACCGGTTCAAAATTCAAAAGCGAGGCCGCCGCCGATGTCTGCGCCACGCTTGCGTTCAGCGCGATTAAGAATAACGACAAGGTGGGACTTTTAATTTTCGCCGACCGCGTGGAACTTTTCGTCCCACCCGCGAAAGGGCGCAAGCACGTGCTGAGAATCATCCGCGAGATACTCTTCTTCAGGCCGTCCGGCACGGGAACGAACATCAAAAGGGCAATCGAGGAACTAAACCGCACGGTAAAGAAAAAGGCGATAGTTTTTCTGGTTTCGGATTTCGACGACAAGGGGTACGAAAAACCCGTCCGCGTTGCCGCCAAAAAGCACGACCTGATAGCGGTGGAGATTTACGACGAGGCGGAGCGCGTATTGCCGGACGCGGGGCTTATCCAGCTAGCCGACGCGGAAACCGGCGAGGAACTTCTGGTCGATTCGTCGAATGCGTCTTTCCGCCGCCATTTTGAAAACGGGGCGGCTGAAAAAGGCGAAAAACTGAAAAGGTTCCTGCGCTCGTGCAAAGTGGATCACATAAAGATACGCACGGACAAATCGTCCGTGGAGCCGCTGGTAAGGTTTTTCAAACAGCGCGAAAAACGCGCAAGCGCGGGAAGATGATTCTTTTTAATGTCGCCGTGACCTTGCCTGTCCTGCTTGTCCTAAAGAATGAAGGGAGCGGAGTCGAAGGATCGAAGGGCGACAAAAGGAAAACCCTTTCAACCTGCGCGGCAGTCTTTATCTTGGTCGCTTTTTTTCCTTTAAACGCTTTTGCATCGGTGGAAATTTCCGCTTCCGTAAAACCGACAACCGTTACGATAGGCGAGCGTTTCGATTACGAAATTGTCATTAAAATGGACGCCGCGCCGCAAGAGCCCCCGCTAAGGCTCGATGCAAAAGGACCTTTCGAACTTCTTGACGCGAAAATAATAAAAGGCGGGGGCGGTGAAATGAAGATCGTCTTTACGATGGCGGCCTTCAAGACGGGGAAGCTGGAACTTCCGGCATATGAATATGACTGGGTCGATTCGGAAGGGAATCC
>JAZFVB010000333.1:0-2510 GCA_036447515.1 Nitrospinota bacterium | reverse complement strand
GGACGAACTTTTAAGCGAAAGCGTGGGAAATTACTACACACTTTTCGAAAATTCCAAGGACACGGTCTATATTACCTCGGAGGACGGAAGGATACTCGATATAAACCAGGCCGGCGTGGACCTTTTCGGGTATTCCAAGGAGAAGCTTTTAGACATCGGCATCATACCCCTTTACAAAAATCCGAATAACCGCACTGAATTCGTAAAAATAATAAAGGAACGAAACTTCGTAAAAGACTATGAAGTAGACCTTGTGAACAGCAAGGGCGAAACGATTCACACCCTTATCACTGCCATCGTCCAAAAAAGCACGGTAGACGGCACATTACTCTTCCAGGGAATAATCAGGGATATAACGGAAAGCAAACATGCCGAACTGGCGCTCATAAGGAAAAACCGCGCCCTCAGCGCGATTAGCCAGTGCAATAATAAACTTGTTCACGCCACCACTGAAGAACAGCTCCTTAACGATATCTGTCAAATCATTACGGAAGTAGGCGGTTACCGTATGGCATGGGCAGGCTACACGATGACGGATAGGCAAAAAAGCGTAAAACCGATAGCCCATTCCGGATTCGAGGACGGCTATCTCGACACTCTCGGCATTACCTTGAAAGATACGGAACGCGGGCATGGTCCCGTTGGCAGCTCAATACGGACGGGCCAGCCGGTAATCATTCGCAACATTCAGACCGATTCGGCTTTCAAGCCTTGGCGGTCTGAAGCCGCAAAGAGGGGCTACACTTCGGTGGCGTCCCTGCCGCTTCTTGACGGCAAAAGATGTTTTGGGGCCTTGAGTATCTGTTCGTCCGAAGAGAACGCTTTCGATGACGAAGAAATCGGCCTGTTGCGGGAGCTGGCCAACAACCTTTCATTCGGAATACTTGCGCTTCGCGACCGCGTTGAGCGAAAACGCGCGCAGGAAAAGCTGGGAAGATCCCTTTCACTACTACAGGCCACGCTGGAATCCACCACCGACGGCATCCTGGTGGTGGATATGGAAGGAAAGACGGTCAGCTTCAACAGGGTCTTCCTTAAGATGTGGCAGATTCCGGATTCCATCGCTTCCACGAAAGACGACAGCAAGCTGGTCGAGTTTGTGCTTGATCAACTTAAGAATCCCGACGAGTTCCTGAAAAAAATAAAAGAACTCTACGAAAAACCCGAATCTACAAGCTTCGACCATATCGAATTCAGGAACGGAAAGACTTTCGAGCGCTACTCCCTGCCGCAAATGATAGGCGACAAGGTGGTAGGCAGGGTTTGGAGTTTCCGCGACATAACCGAACGCAAGCGTCAGGAAGACAGGATATCGTTTATGGCTTTCCACGATCCACTTACCGGGCTGCCTAACAGGCGCACCTTCACCGACCGCCTAACGCGGGAACTCATCCATGCAAAGAGAAACAAATCGAAGGGCGCCGTTATGTTCATGGACCTTGACTGCTTCAAGGAAGTTAACGACACGATGGGCCACGACGTTGGCGACGTCCTTTTGCAGCACGTCGCCATGCGGATTCAGCGGTGCCTCCGCGAAGAAGACACCGTTTCGAGAATCGGCGGCGACGAATTTGTTGTCGTACTCTCAAAAATCAAAGACGAAGAGGATTCATTGTTAGTCGCGAAGAAAATCATCGAAACCGTAAAGGAAACGATAAAAATCGAAAACCGCGAGGTAAATACAACTGTCAGCATCGGAATAAGCATCTTTCCCACGGATGGCGAGGAACCGGAAATTCTGATAAAAAGGGCCGACGACGCAATGTACATCGTAAAACGCGAGGGAAGGAACAACGTAAGGCTTTACACCCAGGGCTGACTTCCACCCTGCGGAAAGTTGCGGCTTGCGCCGAAGATGAACTAGGGACTAAAAATGGACTTAAAGCGCGTCCGCTAGGCGTAACGCAATTTCACGGAACTTGGAGGCAAGATTCTCGTCGCAAAGTACCGCAGGTTCGCCGGTGTCGCACGCCTCGGTTATTCTCGCGTCGATTGGTATTTCGCCCAGCAGGGGGATGTTGCGCCGCTCGCTTTCGGCTTTTCCGCCGCCGCTGCCGAAAATGGACGACTCCTTGGCGCAGTGGGGACAGACATACGTACTCATGTTCTCGATTATCCCCAGCACTTTCGTATCGGTGCGTTCGAACATCTTTATCGCCTTTACGGCATCGGCCAGCGCCACGTCCTGCGGTGTCGTAACCACAATCGCGCCGGTTATCGGCACGCTTTGCACAAGCGAAAGCTGAACGTCGCCGGTTCCCGGGGGAAGGTCCATTATCAGGTAGTCCAGCCCGCCCCACTCCACGTCGTAAAACATCTGTTGCACTATCCTCGCCACCAGCGGACCCCGCCATATAAGGGGCGCGCCTTCGTCGAGCATCAGCCCGAGAGAAATTATCTTAAGGCCGTGCTTTTCCTTAGGCATCAATTTTCCTTCAGGCGTTGCGGTATGGTTTCCCTTTAGTCCCAGCATCATCGGTATCGATGGCCCGTAAACGTCCAGGTCCAGA
>JAZFVB010000332.1:0-3684 GCA_036447515.1 Nitrospinota bacterium | reverse complement strand
AAACGACATACAGCTCATACAGGAATCGATATCGGTAGTCGTATACGACATCGTCCGCGAAGGTTTTACGGCCATCGTCCTGCTGGGCGTTCTTTTTTACCGCGACGCGAAGCTTGCATCGATCGCCGTAATAGTAATACCGTTTTCGGCCATGCTCATAGGCCGCCTCGGCAGGACCCTGCGCGGGAAGGTTAAGAAAACTCAGGAGCGTATGGCCGAGCTTACATCGCTGATGCTCGAAGCCCTTTCGGGCTACCGCATCGTGCAGGCCTTCGGGATGCAGGATTACGAGCTGAAACGTTTCAAGAAATCCAACGAAAGCTTCTTCCATGCGATGCTTAAGATGATAAAGATTTCCGAAATAGCCTCGCCCCTCATGGAATTCGTGGGCGCCTTCGGAATAGCGGCCATCATCTGGTACGGCGGAATGCAGGTGATTGAAGGCGAAACAACGGTGGGCAACTTTTTTTCGTTCATGGCGGCGCTATTCATGCTCTTTCCCGTTATTTCGAGGCTCAGCCGCGTGTACAACAAGATACAGCAGGCCTCCGCCGCCGCCAGCCGGGTTTTTGAAATAATCGACCTCGAGCCCGAAATCTCTGATGCGCAAAACGCAAAACCCGTAAAGAGGCTTCACGGCGAAGTGAGGTTCGATAACGTCTCCTTCAGTTACGACACCGAGCCGGTACTTAAAGACATAAACCTTTCGGTCAAGGCGGGTTCGATCATCGCCATTGTCGGCACAAGCGGCGCGGGCAAATCGACGCTGGTCGATTTAATACCGCGATTCTACGATCCGACCCAAGGCCGCATACTGCTCGACGGCACCGACATTCGCGGCGCCACGCTGGAAACGCTTCGCGGGCAGACGGGAATAGTGACGCAGGAGATTTTCCTTTTTAACGATTCCATAAAAAACAACATCGCCTACGGCAAGGAAGAAACTCCGATGGAAAAAATCGTCGATGCGGCAAAGGCCGCCTATGCCCACGAGTTCATATCCGAAATGCCGCAAGGGTACGACAGCGTAATCGGCGAAAGGGGCGTAAAGCTGAGCGGCGGCCAGCGGCAGAGAATTTCGATAGCGCGCGCCATCCTTAAAGACCCCGCGATTCTCATCCTCGACGAAGCGACCTCCGCACTCGATACCGAATCCGAAATCATGGTGCAAAAGGCGCTTGCGAACCTTATGAAAAACCGCACGACGTTCGTTATAGCGCACCGGCTATCGACCATCCTTCACGCGGACAGGATAATCGTGCTGGATGGCGGAAGGATAGTGGAGGAAGGCAGGCACGAAACTCTTATGGCCGGCAACGGATATTACAAGAAAGTCCATGATATGCAATTTAGCAATTCAAATACATAACGCCCATTGCGGATGGCAGTCACGAACCGTCGAACATTGTTTAGCCGGACCTGTTGATATCCTTTATGCAAAGGATCTGAAAGGCTTTCTCAGGTTTGTTCCTCAAAAATATTTGTGTTATATCCGAAATAACAAGCCAGAAATCCTTTGGCCTAATTGTTACGGAATGCTCCTTCCTTAGAGGTTTCCAGCCGTTAATCCCGACAACCCTGTACCCTCTTTCCTGCATGTCCTTTACTGTCCAACCTGATTTATGCACCTGCCATGGGTTATCGTCGTATTCATCCTGTTTCAGGAATCCGTTAGGCGTATAGATGACAACCCTCTTTTCGGCTATCCTTTCGGCCATCTCCAATAGTTTGCGACCGTCTTCCTTTTCCATATGTTCTATTATCTCAAGCGCAAGTACGCATTCGAAGGACGCAGGTTTGAAATGCCTTTCGATTTCCATCACGTCGAGGATACGATATTCGTTGTGGATGTTTTTTGCCTTGCTTTTTTCAACGCTCGGCTGGTGGATATCCAAGCCGACACAGAATATTTTTTTTGAAAACGACTCAATGGGTGAACATGTACCGCATCCCACGTCCAGCAGCGTCTCGCATCCGGCAACGGCCTTTTTAAGTTCCACAATGAGGTCCGGGAAAGGTTTACCGGAAATTTTACTGTACAGCCATCTGACAGGTTTCAATGCAACGGCGTCCAGCTGAACATTATGATATCGGCTTCAATCTTTACAGACATTATTTTAAGCTACCATACACTCAGCCTTTTTTTCTTCCCTTGAACCACCTCGATTTCGGCGCGAGCCTCAGCAGCCGCTGGAAGAGTATCAGGTAAGCGCGGTAGTGCCTGAGCTGGATTTTACTTTTTCTGCCTTCCGTATCGAAAACCTTTTTGCCGCACGTCATGTTGGCTAGCGCCTTTTTGCGTTCGATTGAGTTCCCGATATTTTCGAGATGGTGCGTAACCATCGGGCCGCGCGGAAAGGCCTTCCTGCGCTTTCCGTAAACCTGCGGGCCGAAGGGGATTATTTTAGGCAGGTGCACCGGATAAAGCTCGTCAATTTCATAAAACCCGAAACCGTTATCGGAAATGTAGTTGTAAACGGAAATCTCCGGCTTCGCGCCCCCATCGAATCCGAAAACGCCGGGATTTTCCTTAATGAATGAAGTTTTGACGATTGCAAAATCGGTGGCAAGCGAATGGTACTTATCAATCCAGTTGGCGCTTGCCCACACTTTTTTTTCTTCGCCGTCCAATTTTCCGATATATTTATTTATCAGCCCGTCGTCCATCAGCCACGTGTCGCTTTCCAGCAGTACCGCGTACTCGCACTCGTCCGGTATGTGCTTCGCGCCTTCAGTCAAGAGCTGCGAATTGCCTTTAAAATGCCCGAGGTTTTCCTGAAGCTTCACGATCTCGCCGTCGAACTTTACGTCGTTCGGGAAGCAAAAGCCTTCCGAGCAACCGTTTGAAACGACGATTATGTAATAGTCGTTGCTCTTCCACAATCTGCTTATCAAGTCGACGTTTACCACGCAGTCGGCAACCCTGTTGTAGAGCCTGAGGATTACAGCCACCTTCCTATTCACGATTCAGTAAAGCTCCTTCGCCAGCTTCTTTGTCATTTAACGGTTTTATTTTTACCTCGCGGAAATCGCACGGGTTGCACTTTGTGCCGCACATAAGCGGCCACCTGCGGAAAATCCTGCTCCATTTGAATTTGAAATCGTTCATCGTTGCGTCGCGTATCGAGCCGCAGGCGTATTCCCCGTCCTGCATGTAAAGATGCCGGTGGCACGGGTAAACCATGTTGTCCGGCCCTATCAGAAAGCGCGGTGTAAGGCACTTCACCGGCCTTTGGCGTTTATGGCTATCGGCGTGGCTCGCGTCCTCGCATTCCCTTATATATTCGCCGTAATTATCGATAAATTTCGACGGATCGTATTCCATCGGGTAGTCGCGGTTGATGTCGTCCCACGTCTGCGGCCTCATCCGTCCCGTTTCGTCGCGCCCGGTAAAAGGTTGCAGCTTCCACCCGATGTTGGCGGCGTTAAGTTTTTCTGCCGTCTCCAATGCAAGTTCCGGGGTGTCCGGCGTAGCGCACTGCCCGACCCTTAATCCCGCGGCCTTCAGCGATCTTACTCTTTCAATATAAAGATCCGCGGCCATCCATCCCGGATGGTAAGTGGTATTCCACTTCACGCGGCGTCCCCATCTTTTCATCGTTTCCACCGTTTTGGGAAAGTCCTCGTACCAGTTGCCGTTCAAATTGGTAGTCACGACGATTTTGCGGTAGAGCCCGGCTAAAC
>JAZFVB010000331.1:0-6347 GCA_036447515.1 Nitrospinota bacterium | reverse complement strand
TTTCTTTATTTTTTCGCTTTGCGGCAAACGTTTTGCCATCGGTTTCAAGGACGTTGCAGCCATAAAGAGCAAATACTTTTCCTCGATACTTTTTAAAATGCCCGAACACCTTGCAGGGATCTTCTCCTTTCAGGGCGAGATTCTTTCCATCTTACGCCTCGAAAAGATAATCGGGCTCGAGGGCGCCGCAGACGGCCGCGTCCTTATGATTATTGGGAAAAAAGATTTAAAATTAGGCCTGTTTATCGATTCGGTCGATTCGGTTTGTTCCCTCAAACCGCCCGTTTCGTTTATAAAACCGGGCAAAGCGAAGAGCGGCCCCAAACTGGACCTCGACCATATCGGCGGGATACTTCCTTTTGAAAACAACGATATCCTGCATCTTGACGTTGAATCGTTATTTGAATCTAAACTCATATGGATTTAAGGAAAAATAAATGAGTATAAAAAACAAGATTATTTTGCTGGTTTTGATCTGTTTCTTTACCATAATCGCTTTTGCAGGATCGGTCATATACGTGCAGCAGGAAAAGTCCATTGAAAAAGAGGCAAAGTGGTTCGGGCAGGAACTGGGCGGCGAGGCCGCAATAATCCTTTTCGAGCTCATGGAAGCCGAGGCCTACCACAGCAAGAATACGGTGTTGGAGGCTTTTGTGAAACGTCCCGAAATAGAATCGATCCACGTTTTCCGGTCGCCGATTCTTGAAGTCCAGTTCGGAACGGCCCCCGCCGAAAGCAAGGCAAGGAGCAGCTTCGAGCAGCTAATATTCGGCTCCAAAAAGGCGGTCTCGCGCGTTGTCGACGGCGCGGGCGGAAAGACGGTCGAAGTCGTTGTCCCCATGATTACTCAAAAGGGGAAATGTTTGGAATGTCACAAGGGAGAGCCGGGGTTCGTTATTGGCGGAGTCGGCGTTAATGTAAGGGTAGGCATGTTCGGCGAGGCCATCCGCCAGGATAGAAAGGACATCCTTAAAGTAACCGTCGCCTTTACCGTGTTCCTGATCTTTTTCATAATGTCGATGCTTTCCCGCCTTGTGGATAAGCCTATCAGGGCCGTCGTCGATGCGGCGGAAAGCATAGCGGACGGGCAGATATCCAGGGTGAAGCTTGATATCAAGGAAGGGAAAGACGAAGTGGGCAGGCTGGCCACGGCCTTTTCCAAAATGACGGCCTCGCTTACCGAAATCTCGTCAAGCGCTAAAGCGATGGCGGAGGGCGACCTTTCAAGCAACATCGACCAGTCGGGCGAACTGGCCGAATCGTTCAACGGAATGGTCAGCAACCTCGGAAGGCTTGTGGAAAGAATACGGATGAGTTCGACGACGCTGGGTGATTCGGTGGACAAAATCTCCGGCATTTCAAAAGAACAGTCCGAAGGCGCACAGGAACAAATATCCGAAGTACAAAAACTGGAACAGACGATGGACGACCTATCCAAGTCCGCCTCCAGCGCATCCGACCAGGGCGACAAGATGTACAAGATAGCGCAGAACTCGCTTCAAAGCGTACAGCAGGGGCGCGAGGCCGCAAAGGAAGGCCAGAAAGCTATGGATAAGATAAACGCCGGCATGGAGGAAACGGCGGCCAGGGTGGAGGAGCTCAACCAGAAAACGGCGCAGATAACCAAGGTATTGGAAATGATCGACGATATCGCCATGGAAACAAAGATACTTTCCGTAAACGCATCCATAGAGGCGTCCAACGCGGGCGAAATGGGGAAGGGCTTTTCGGTTGTAGCCGAAGAGATAGCAAAGCTGGCCGAAAACGTGGTTCAGGCCACAGCGACCATAAAAGCGACCAACGACGAAATTCAAAATTTCAGCGGCATTCTTACAAAAACAATTGACGACAGCAAGGGTTCCGTTACACACGGCGTCGATACTATGAAGATGATGGATAAAAATCTGGAGGAAATACTTTTCGCGGCCACGAATACGGCGGAGGCGGCACAGAATATTTCGCGGCTTTCTAAAGATCAGAACGACAAGAACAAGGGCGTGCTCTCCAAAATGGAGATCATTACCAGCAAAGCGAAAGACCTTTCGCGCTCGGCGCAGAAATCTACCGACGAAGTGGACAGGATAAAAGAGCTTTTCGGAAGCCTTCAGACGGAGGTTTCCCGCTTCAGGATTAGCGGCGACCCGGGCAGCGATACCTTCAAGACGGCAAAAGGCAAAAAGATAACGGTAAAGGACATCAGTTTCGATACGGAAGAGGATAAAGATAAACCTGCAAAGAAAAGATCGTGGGGAAAACGCAGGGCGGCAAGCCAGGCGGCTAAAGCCTCGGAACCGGCTACGTCAAAAGAATCCGAAAAGGAACCCAAAAAAACCGAAGCGTCCCAAGCCCCACTAGAAACCGCACAGCAAAACGCCGTACAACCCACACCTGCATCGGGCGCTGAAACCCCGCTGGAGATTGAAAGCGATAAATAATGTCCGACGAAGAAAACAAGGAAGAAGAAGGTGAAGAGGAAGATTTCGATGACATGGATTTCGACATGTCCGAACTCATCGACGAATACGTCTCCGGCGCACAGGACAACATAAACGGCATAAACGACGGCCTGCTGACCCTCGAAAAAGACCCCTCCGACGAAGAGGCCCTTTTCGACATATTCCGCCGGGCGCACGGCATGAAGGGTTCGGCCCTCATGATCGGGTTTAACGACATAGGCGAGGTCACACACAAGCTGGAGGATTTCCTTAAAGAGTTTCACGATAATAAAAAGCCGCTCACTTCCGACGCCGCCGACGTTGCCCTTGCCGCCATGGACATCGTTGCCGCCCTCCTCGAGGGGAAAAAGGAAGACCAGGAATTCACCATGGACATCGCGCCGATCATTAAGACGATGGAAAAATTCGATTTCGAGTCGGGCGAATCGGCAACGCCGGCGCCGGCCGCGCCTGATGCGGGCAAAAAGCCGGAGAAAAAACCTAAAAAGGAACTGGCGGATTCTATCCGCATCCGAATAAAAAAGGCCGACGAACTGATGATGCTTGCCGGAAACTTACTGAGCGCGAAGTCCTCCATTAGCGACGGGGTGGGAACATTCGCCAAGATCACATCCGACAGAAAGATTACGCATGAGCGGTTGGTGGAACTATACAAAGACATAAGTAACGCCGGAGACATCATGAGCCGCGCGGTGGACGAGATGCGAAACGCGGTGCAGAACATTCGCCTTTTGCCCGTTTCCAGCCTCTTCGGCACCTTCCCGCGCCTCGTGCGCGACCTTTCCAGAAAACTCAAAAAGAAGGTGGAATTCATCGACAGCGGCGGCGAAACACTTTTGGACAGGCAAATACTCGAAGAGATGAATGAACCGCTGATACACATGATCCGCAACTCGCTCGACCACGGTCTGGAATCGACAAAAGAACGCAAAAAAATCAAAAAAAACGAAAAGGGCACCATAAAACTTTCGGCCCGCAACGAGCAGGGCAAGATAATCATCTCCCTTTCGGACGACGGCGGAGGCATAAATCCCGACAAGGTTAAGGGAAAGGCGGTTGAAAAAGGGCTCATCACCGAGGAAGTGGCCGCAAAGATGAGCAAGCAGGAGGCGCAGATGCTGATATTCGCACCCGGCTTTTCTACCGCCGAGGCGACAACCGACGTTTCGGGCCGCGGCGTTGGGATGGACGCGGTAAAGACGTCTGTCGAAAAGCTTCACGGCGCGGTGGAGATAGATTCGGACGTAGGCAAAGGGACGACGTTCAACATAATATTGCCCCTTACGATGGCCTCGACGCCGGTGTTGCTTGTAAGCGTGGGAGGGCAGACTATCGGCATGCCGACCGCTTACATACAGGCCGCACTAAGGGTCTCGCAGGATAAGATTAAATCCGATAATGGCGATATGACGCTTGCCTACCGCGAGGAAACCCTACCGCTTTATTTTCTTGACAGTGTTGTGGTCAGCGAAGAAGCAAAGCCGCCGGAAACAAAAAAAGCGTTTGTCGTCATCGTCGATACCGGCACGAAGAAGGTTTCCTTTACCGTAAGCGACATCGTGGCGCAAAGGGAGGTGGTGGTGAAACCCCTGCCCACAAACATACAGCACGCCGAGTTCTGGGTGGGCGCGGCCCAGACCGCCGCCGGCCAGATACTTCCGGTGCTGAACATCCCCAATGTCGTTCGCGCATGCGGCGTGGGAGTGTGATTACCGAAATACGGTTCCCTTTAGCGGTAGATTAAATGCGGAGTTTGTTGGCGAGGCGTTTACATTACCATGGATAATAGAACAAGAGGACCGGCTCGATACCCTCATCGCCGGCGGCGATCTCTAAACGGTACACGAACCCGCTGCCGGTAACCATCCGTAACCCGGCGCCATAACTCGCCCGTGATCGCTTCCATAAGTCTCCGGTCGTTTCCGAGACGGTGCCCGTTTCGGCGAAAAAGGCAACCTGTATACCTGTGCGGGTGTCTTTCCAGATAAAATAATTGAACGGTGTGAACTCCTCCCTCAGATTCCAACGCATTTCAACAGCCAAGAATTCCATATGCGCTCCCTTAAACCTTCCGTCGCCGTACGACCGGAGACGGTCCGGTCCGCCAAGGCTGGCGGAAGAGCCGTTCGTATTTTGATTGATGAACCGCTGGATCAAATCTTCCTGCGTAGTTTCGCATTCGGTATCTCCCGCCGTGCAATCAAGGTCTAAATTACCGATAATGGTGTTGCGGTCTGTTGTGCCTTTGCTTGTCACATGCGCGTCCGAACGGAAATAATTGAATGCGAGTGTGCTTATTTTGCCGATTGGATAATAGAGCTTCAGGTTGTAGTTCATCACGAAAAAGTTGGGGTCATCAGAGGTGTCACGCGGGGAATCTCTCCGCGATAACTCTAACCTCGCGCCTTTGCGCGGATCCTGCCAATCATCGGTGAGATCGAATGCTAACGTGCCAGTGGTACGCGAAGTGGAACTTTTATACGGGTCGGTCAGATCGGATATCACATCACCGTCTGAATCCCGAATCCGGATCATCTTAATGCTGTCCGTTTGGTGCGAAATATTTAATTCCAGCCTCCGTTCCCAAAAAGAGAAGGTTATATTCGCTTCCTGAGTGGAATATTTATTCGATTCGATAATGGTAAAGTCGTCTTTATTTGTGTCCATGCCGCGCTGGTCGTAGTTTTGTAGGGCTAATTTGTCGAGGTTCATGGCTTCATACCCAATAAAGATGGTCTTGGGAATCAGGTGAAATTCTTTTACCGAGTACAATGTGCCGCCTACGTCGCCGGTAACGTAGGCGAGAGTTGCGTCGGTAGGCGTATCCAACACGTTAGAGGCATTCGCCATCCAGGCTATCCCGGAACCGATGCCGGGATAGTTGTACGGGAAGGGAATTAGATACCATGCAGATTCCGATGGGAACTGGTCTTTCCTTCGCTCGGGTATTAAATTATCGGTATTGAGGCTGAAGGAATATGCATTATAGGAAAGGCTCATGAAAACGAAAAAGCATATAATAAAGAAGTGAAAACGCTGGAATTTTAGCCCTACGTCATTCATGTTGCATCTTTCTGGCCCCCTTTGGCCGCCAATTCTATCAAAATAGATTTGACCCGGCAAGAAAATACCGTTAACCGGCGTTCCCCGAATGGCCCATTTTGGCGATCCAAAATGGATTAATTCTACTATTATATGGCTGAAATTTCCAAACTATTCCGCGAATACGCGCCTATTTGAGCCTTCTTTATCCTTAGACAGGCTCCTATTTTTTGTTTGCTTAATAAGGGAGAAGAAGCTAGGATATTCATGAGGATTAATAGATCGTCGAGTTTTTAATTGGTTGTAAAAAGGTAAATAGCGGCGAGATTGTTAGAAGTTCTGTTGGCCTGTGCTTCTTTTCGCCGGTAGTGTTTGTGGTACATAATGTTCCTTCCTGAGGAGGATTTTTTAATGGTCGGAGAATGCGGTTTAAATGAGTTATAGACGATGAAAAAACCGAAAATCCTCTACATTAATCACAATTTCAAGGGTGAAGGCACTTACTTGCGGTGTTACAACATTGCCAGCGAACTGGTGAAAAAGGGTTATGAGATCGACATAATATGCGCCAGCGACAAAAAGTTCGATTTCGCGATACGCACCGAAACGGTGAAACCCGGCTTAAGGCTGATAACCCTTCCGCGCCTTACGGGTAGCGCCCTTTATTTGGGGTATTTGATACGTTCGATACTGGCGTTGCCCTGGGTTTTTTTCAAGCGGTACGACATAATCCATTCGTTTGCCGTGGCCATTCCAAGTACGTCAATTCCAGTGATAGTCGCCGGGAAATTTACACGTAAGAAGATCCTCATAGACTGGGACGACGCATGGGCGGGCGGCCTTGCGGGA
>JAZFVB010000330.1:0-12573 GCA_036447515.1 Nitrospinota bacterium | reverse complement strand
ATTAAGTACTTTCTTGGCCAATTTCGAGACGCCGGATGCGGATTACCTGGAAAGGGTCTATAGAAAAGTAACCCGGATGATGAATGAAAAGGGGCTGAGCTCGGAAAAAAGCAGTTCAGGCTGCGTAAAATGCAAGGCGTGCTCCATGCAGCAGTTTCTGGAGAATCATCCAAGGGGTGAGGAAAATGAATAACGCTATCGAAGTCTGCGTTCCGCCCGATTCAAGGCTGCGTGAAAACGAAGCACTGGAGCCTGTATACAAGGTCGCGACCACCGATAAGGAAATAGAGGAATATTTCAGAATACGACACGATGTTTTTGTGAAAGAACAGAAAATATTCGAAAAAACCGACAGGGATAAACACGACGAAGACGCCATACCGATACTCGCCTGTTACCACTACAGGGCCGTGGGCGCCGTTCGATGCTACCCGAATACGAAAAAGACGTGGTTCGGCGGAAGGCTGGCAGTTGAACTAGATTTCAGGACTTACAATATAGGCGCGATGCTGGTTCACAAGGCCGTCGAGACGATGGAAAACCATCCTGAAGTGCGCCGTTTTCTGGCGACCATCCAGTTTCAGAACGTTCGGTTCTTCCAGCGGCTCGGCTGGAAAAAGCGCGGAAAGATTTTTTATATGAAAGGCAAAAAGCACCACATCATGGAAAAGGTACTCGACAAGAGCGCAAAATGAAAGTTACCGCAAAGCATATTGAAGGTTTCAGGTTTGAAATGGTCTCGGACAGTCTGACCATTATTTCGGACCAGGCCGAACAATACGGCGGAGAAGGTACGGGCCCTATGCCCAGCGAACTCCTTTTATGGTCGCTTGCCTCGTGCCTCGGACAGTCGATTGCGTATATCGCAAAGAAAAAACGGGTGGAGATAAGAAACCTCAAGCTTGAAGCGCAAGGCAAAAAGGACATGGATGATTTCAGGTATGGGGAGATCGGCGTGCTGGTAAGTGGCGATTTACCTTCCGATGAGCTCAATAAAATGCTGGAGCTGGCAAGGAAATACTGCTTTGTTTCCAACACGCTTGCACAGGGAATAACCGTTGACTACAAGGTGGAATAGGCATGCATGATCTTAATGATGCCGTAAAAGTGGTCAATGTGGGACTGGAAGGCTTTTACAACGACCTTAAAAGGCTAAAAGTTCCGGTGGTGCGGACGGAATGGCGCCCTCCGGCGGACGGTAACCGCAAAAGCATCGAAAACCTGGCAAGGCTTAGGGGCCCAAAAATAGACGCCGCCAACGCCCGCACGGTAGAGCGAATGATCAAGAGCAGGCCTTTGTGGATAGACGTAGCCGTGGCCGGGAACGCTATACCGAAAATGAAGCACAACATGATACTTCATTCAGGCCCTCCCATAGATTTTGGCGATATGTGCGACCCGCAGCAACGCGCTATAGAGGGCGCGGCAATTTTCGAAGGTCTTGCAAAGGGCAGTTCAGACCTGCGCAGGAAGATAAAGGAAAAAAAGATAGTTCTTAGCCCCAACTATGCTTTGGGAAGCATAGGGCCGATGTGCGGAGTCATCAGCCATTCCATGAACGTCATAGTCACAAAAAACGCAACGTATAAAAACCTCGCATGGTCAACTTTTAACGAAGGCAAGGGATCCGTTTTGTGGATGGGAGCTTATGACGATACCACAATCAAAAGGCTTCGCTGGATGCGCGACGTCCTGTCCCCATCCCTGAAGGCGGCCATAAGACAGAGCAAGGGCGGCATCGACATATTCAATATCGTTGCCGAAGGCGTTCAGATGGGTGACGAGGCTCACGCCAGAAGCGCCGCCTGCTCCGCTCTGCTTTTAAAGCGGCTCTACAAGCTTCTGTTAAAAACGGATCTTGATAAGAAAAGGATACTTGAAGTTGCGGACTTCATAGACTCCAACAATCATTTCTTTTTAAACCTTACACTTACCGCTTGCAAGGTCGCGGCCGATGCGGCGCACGGTATAAAGTACTCTACAGTGGTAACGGCAATGAGCCGCAACGGGATCGATTTTGCAATGCGCGTGGGCGGGGTGAAGGACAAGTGGTTTATATCCAATACATCGCCAATGAACGAAGCTATCTATTATTCCGGGTACTCGCCCAAAGACGCCGCTGGTGATATCGGTGACAGCGCGATTGTGGAAACTGTCGGGCTTGGGGGAATGATTATCGGTGCGGCTCCATCGATATGCTCGTTCGTCGGCGGCACCACGGCGCACAGCAGAAGGGCAATGGAGGTAATGCAGTCGATTTGCATCGGGAAAAACCCTAAATTCGGGCCGGCAACGATGAACTTCATGCCGGCGCCCATCGGAATTGATGTGCGCAAGGTTGTAAAAACGGGCATTGCGCCCATTATAAATACGGGTGTATTGCATAGGTCTTCGGGCGTAGGGCAGATCGGCGCCGGAATAGCCCGCGCGCCAAAAGAGGTATTTACAAAGGCACTTAACTGGATGGGGAAAAATTATGGCTAAACCAATTGCTGTTGTGGCATTCGGCGGAAACGCCATTCTTAAATCAAAGGACGACGGCTCCTTTGAAACGCAATTGAACAGGGCAAAAGATACATGCAAGCAGCTTCTTACCATTTTGCACAAGCGGTACGAGCTGGTTATAGTTCACGGCAACGGCCCGCAGGTTGGAAACCTGTTGATCCAATTCGAAAAGGCCAGCGCGGACATACCGGTTCCTCCTCTCGATGTGGCGGTAGCCTCGTCGCAGGGGCTTTTGGGCCACATGCTTGAAATAAGCATGAGGTGCGCCCTGGAGGAGGACCGTCTCAGCAAGGATGTCGTTACAGTGCTGACGCAAATTGTTGTGGATGAACGCGACCCGGCGTACCAGAACCCAACAAAACCGATTGGACCCTTTTACGATAAGGCCCAGGCTGAAGCGCACGAAAAGGAAGACGGGTGGAATATAGTCGAAGACGCGGGCAGGGGGTACCGCAGGGTCGTCTACTCGCCGAAACCGCAAAAGATATTGGAACTTGAAACGATAAAAATGCTGGCCGAAAGCGGAATAATTGTCATTGCGTGCGGCGGCGGCGGCATACCGGTTAACTACCACACCGGATCGGTAATGGGAACCGAAGGCGTTATAGACAAGGATTTCGCTGCGTCTCTCCTTGCTTACAACCTAGACGCGGAACTCTTTATTATACTTACCGGCGTGGGTAAGGTAGCCGTGGATTTCGGCAAACCTACCCAGCGAGATATAGACATCATGACGATAAGCGAGGCTAAGAAGTGGTTATCCGAAGGTCAATTCCCCCCAGGCAGCATGGGGCCCAAGATTGAGGCTTCCATCGAATACATAGAAAAGGGCGGCAGGGAAGTAATAATAACAGGCGAGCAAAACGTGGTAAAGGCCATCGAACATGGCGATTGCACAAAGATCGTTCCGGACGAGACCGAGGGAATCATTAAGTGACCGTTAAGGCCGTCGTCAGGAAGAACCAGTATCAGGATTCCGTGCGCCTTATGACTGTGTCGAGGCAGGTCAGCGCGCTTGACAGGGTAAACAACTGTCTTGCCCTGCTAGGGACAGACGGCAACAAAAAGGTCATAAAAGACCTGGGCCTTATGGATGCCGGCGTGAAATCGGCAACTCCGAACGATCTTGTTATATGCATCGACGCCGCTTCGGCAAAGGACTGGGAAAGAGCCGTTGCGGAGGTGGATAAGCTTCTGGAACAGTCCGTGGAGGGCGACGCAGGGGAGGAAAAGGCGGGCTCGCTTTCCGAAGCGCTGGAGACTAACAAAGATATCAACATGGCCCTTTTTTCCATACCCGGACAGTTTGCCAAGCTCGATGTCATGGAGGCCCTCGAAAAAGGCCTAAACGTGATGCTCTTTTCGGACAACGTTTCCCTTGAAGACGAAATACTCCTGAAAAAAATTGCGGTTCAAAAAAACCTGTTGATGATGGGGCCGGATTGCGGGACTTCGATAATAAACGGCGTTCCCCTTGCCTTTGCAAATGTTGTTAAGCGGGGGAGTGTGGGGATTGTTGCGGCTTCGGGAACGGGTATACAGGAAGTGACGTGCCTCATAGATTCACTCGGTGGCGGAATATCGCACGCAATAGGCGTTGGCGGAAGGGATATGAAGAAGGGCGTGGACGGAATGATGATGTCTTTGGCTATCGACAAACTGGCAAGGGACAAAAATACCAAAACGCTGGTCCTTATATCCAAACCGGGAGATAAAGCGGCCATGACAAAGGTCATGGCCCGCGCCAGAAAGACCGGAATGCCGGTGGTGGCGTGTTTTTTGGGACGCGGAAGGGCCGTCAAGAGCGGGCGCGGCGTAACGGCCGTCAACACTCTCGAAGAGGCGGCCTTTGCGGCAATGAAACGAAAAAAGCCGGCATTAAAACAAACAAGGAAACTTTCAGGCGAAATAAAAGCGCTCGGTTCGAAACGAAAATACATCCGAGGCCTTTATTCCGGCGGCACGCTTTGCTACGAGGCGCTCTTGCTTTACGACGGAAAACTCGACGTGCATTCAAACATCGCCCTCGATGCGAAACTTAAATTGAAGTACCCCGCAAAAGGCAAAAAGCATTATTGTATAGACATGGGCGACGACGATTTCACCAAAGGTAAACCGCACCCGATGATAGATTCGACGCTGCGGACCAAACGGTTCGTGGAAGAGTACCGCAATCCGTCCACGGCGGTCATACTCTTTGACGTCGTTTTGGGCTACGGCGCCAGCGACGACCCGGCCGGCGATATCATCGACGCCATAAAAAAGGCCGAAAAGAAGGCTGGTAGTAAAATCAAAAAAGGCGGAGACGGGCCGGTTTTGATGGCGCAAGTTTGCGGAACCAATGGCGACCCCCAGTCTTTGAATGCGCAGGAGGCAAAACTTGGCGATGCCGGGGTGCATCTTTTTGCAACCAACGCCGATGCCGTAAGGGCGTCGATCAAGGCCGTTGAAAGAAAATTATGAGTAACGGCCGAAATCAGGGAGGCTCATTATGAACCAAGCGGTCCGCAAGGAGCTAAAGGGAAGGCTTAAGGAACGGGTATCGTTCGATAAGGCCGACCTGATGGTTTACAGCTACGACATAGGCCAGATGCCCAAGATAATCATGTCAACGATAGACCCGACGCCCGAAGCCGTCGTCGTTGCCGGTTCGGTGGAAGATGTTAAGGCAACGCTGGAAATTTCGGCAAAGCACGGCATTCCCGTAACGCCGCGAGGACAGGGGAGTTCGGGCTACGGCGGCGCGATTCCTACAAAGGGGGGAATTCTTCTCGATATGTCGGTTATGAAGGAGATACTGAAGATCGACGAGGATAACATGGCCGTTGACGTGGAACCGGGAGTAGTCTGGAACGAACTTTCCCACGAACTCTTAAAACATGGAATGGACAATAAAGTGTATCCGACCAGCGGCCAGTCGTCGACGGTAGGCGGGTGGCTTCCTCAGGGCGGAATAGGGATAGGCAGCATGAAGTACGGTTCTATAAGGGATGTCGTGACGGAAATAGACGTGGTGGGGCTTGACGGCAAACTGAACACCTGGTCGGGCGACGATGTTTCGCGTTTCGACCAGACGTGCGGAATACTCGGTATTATTACCAGGCTAAGGCTTTCGTGCAGGAAGGACGTCGGAATCCGCCCTTATGCGGTGGCGCTGCCTGATGAGGACTCTTTGCAGAAGTTTACAATAAAAGCCCGTATCGAACTCGACCCCTATACGATGATTTTACATTCACCGGATTACGTGCAGATGCAAAAAGACGCCGGCAGCGATGAGCCGGTTCCGGAAGGAAAGTTTCTGGCCATAGTAGGGATTGAAGGCGATAAGCCCGGCAGGGCGGCTGTCGACGCCGTGGCGAAGGAATCGGGCGGGAGCCTGCTGGAAGGCCATGTGGCCGAGGCAGAGTGGAAAGACAGGTTCTATCCGATGCGGATAAAAAAGATCGGCCCGGATATGGTGGTAAGCGAGTTCTATCTTCCGGACGAAAAGCTCGCCAAAGTCTGGCGATTGATGAAAAAAGATCTCCCAAACGATACGCTGGGAATGGAGGCTGTCGTCGCCGATAAAGGCAGGATAGCAGTGCTGGTTTACATTCCCGACAACTCGGAAGAGTTCTTGTATCACATCAGGGTAAGCAAATCCATACGGCTGCTGCGGGTTGCGCTGGCCAACGGCGGTTCCATCTACTCCGCGGGGCTGTGGTTTGCATCGAGCGCCAGGCAGGTGCTTGGCGCCGACAAGTACGACAAGGTACTGGGCTTTAAGAGGGAAGTCGATTCGCGATGGCTGATCAATCCCGGGAAGATAGTTCCGCCGAGCGTAAAATGGCTTCCGGTCATGAACGTATGTACTTTTATGACTACCGGATCATACGTGGTGATGCCGCTGGGAAAAATGCTTACTTACAAAAGATCGACGATAAAGGGACGCAAATAATGAGCAACTCAAAGTTTCCGCTTTTGGAAGAGCTTGGAGTATCTGAACTCTTAAGCTACGCCGCAAAAACCTGCGTCAGATGCGGCACATGTAAACCGGTTTGCAGTACGCATCCATACGGCGGCGGGTTCGAATCGTATTCGCCCCGCGCGAAGATGAACTTCCTTCAAAAGGTAATGCGGGGTGAAGAGGAGTTTACCCCTGAATGGGTGGACAGGTTCTACCAATGCACCACATGCGAGAGATGCGACGAAGTATGCCAGACTGAAATCCCGATAGTGGAAATATGGGAAGCCGTAAGGGCGGAGCTTGTGAACCAAGGGCTGGGCCCGATGCCAAACCACACAATGTTCCGCGACAACGCAAACAAGTTCAATAACGCCTATGGGGAACCTACGGACGAAAGGGGTAAGTGGATGCTTGAGCACCACAAGCCGACCGAAGGCGCGGAACTTCTTGTCTTCGGAGGGTGTACCGCCTCATACAAGATGCCGCCCATGCTTCAGTCGGGCGTATCGATTCTTATGAAAATGGGAATGCCTTTCGCATACGCCGGGGCCAACGAATATTGCTGCGGGAGCCCCATCATACGTACCGGACAACTGGAGGCGGCAAAGCGCGTGATATCGAACAACATCGACTACTTCAACGAGCACGGGGTGAAAAGAATAGTTACCCCGTGTGCCGGCTGTTCCAAGACTTTGCGTTTCGATTACCCCAAATGGGGCAGGAATCTCGGAAAGAAATTCGATATCGAGGTGATGCATTTCTCGAAGCTTTACGTAAAGCTTCTGGAGGAAGGCAAGTTGAAGCCGACAAAACCGGTTGACATGACCGTAACCTATCACGACCCTTGCCACCTTGGAAGATCGCAGGGCTTTTACGACGAACCGAGGCAGATACTGGCGGCTATTCCCGGACTAAAGCTTGTTGAGATGGAACACATTCGCGCAGACGCACACTGCTGCGGCGCGGGTGGCGGCGTTCGCGCTCAGTATCCCAACATTGCCGACGACCTTGCGGCAAAACGCATAAAACAGGCGGAGGCTACCGGCGCGGACGCTCTTGTGACCATGTGCCCGTTTTGCCAGTCCAGCTTTGCGCTGATGAAAAAGGAAACCAACAGCAAACTTGAAGTACATGGTGTCGAGGATCTGCTTGTAAGGTCGTTATAGCCGGAGGGCTTCATCATGAGAGGAACGGTTGGCTGCGGGGTACTGGAGCTGGCCGTTAAAAAAAGGCGCGGTAAGGTTGGCGCGGTATTCCGCCGGTCGGCGCATCTCATGTTCGGTGACTTTGTAGTAACCATAGGTTCGTTTGAATCCGGCAACCACCCCTACACGGTAAACCTGGCATCCCTCCCATGCAAATTCTTTTCAGGCAAAATCTTCCCTGGCCAGAAGATTGTTTTGGAAAACGACTCGCTGATTATCGGCGGCAAATGTCTTGTCCTCCTTAATGAGCTTACGCCATTCCGCCCGGCGCAAAAGGTTGAGGGGATAGCCGGAAATAGGGAAATTAAATCGGCGTTAAATGGAGTCGAAGTCGGGGTTAAAGCGCTAATGAAAAACGGGAAAACCGGATTTTGGAATACGGAAACGGGGCGCTCGAAATTCGAAAACTCCATCCATAAGGCGGCATTGCCGGGCGTGCGCCTGGTCGAACGAGGAATCAGGTATAAAGAGGCCGCTGCATTGCTTGATGGTTCGAAGATACTCGCGGGCCTTGGCGTCGGCCTGACCCCGTCTGGAGACGATTTTCTTGTGGGAGTTCTTTCGGCATTACATTTCAACCGCCTTAACGTAGGCAAGGGGTTTTGCCCCACATTGAGTGTTCTTAACGGGATTGCCACGGAATCATCCAAACGTACATCGACTTTTTCCGGCATGCTTATCCGATGCGCGGCAAGAGGGTGGTACTCCGATCTGGTTTCGGACTGGCTGGCCGCCGTCCATAAGGGAAACGCTAATTCCGCACTAAGCGCCACGCGCCGCCTTTTTGCAATAGGCCATTCCAGCGGGAAAGATACGCTTGCCGGGTTGTTAACTACAGTGCGGGGGCTTGTGTCTTTCCAATGAGCGTTTCGCTAAAGGAAATTTCGGAAATGATAATCAGCTCTCGCGGTTTTGCCGGTAAGCTGAGTATACGCGGCATTTCAGACCTGATGGCGAAAGAACGGGCCAGTTTGGCTATCATGAACGGCGACGACGCCGCCGCGATACCGGACGGTGACGGGTATTTGCTTTTGGCGGCGGAAGGCATAATACCGGAGCTTATCGAAGCGGACCCTTTTCTTGCCGGACGCAGCGCCGTCATCGCCAACGTCAACGATATTTACGCTATGGGCGGAAGGCCGCTGGCTATCGTGGACGTTGTGTTATGCAAGGATGCCGAACTTGCAAGGGAAATAGGAAGAGGAATAATCGATAACGCAAAGAGGTTTAAAGTGCCTGTAGTAGGAGGGCATACAATTTTGTCGGTAGAGAACGCCTCTTTATCCGTGGCAATTATAGGAAGGGCGAAAAAACTTATTACGAGTTTTGATGCCGAACCCGGAGACGCCATGCTAATGGTCTATAACCCGGACGGTATATGGCTTAAGGAGTTTGGAATATGGAACTCCACCGGCAAAAGGGACCAGTCGCTTATAGTCGGCGACCGCGACCTGTTGCCGCAGGCGGCGGAGGCCGGCCTTGTTTGCGCGGGAAAGGATATAAGTTTTTCCGGGATTGCCGGTACAACCGTCATGTTGTGCGAAACGTCGGGATGCGGCGCCGTGATTGATATTGAAGCGATACCTGCGCCGCCTTCGGGTGCGGATATTTCCTCGTGGCTGGTATCGTATTTCTCGTACGGTTTCCTGCTGGCCGTTAGCGAAGAAAAACGCGAGGCCCTCTCGGGGCTGTTTGAAAAAAGAGGACTGAAGGCCGCAACGGTTGGATGGTTCAAGGAAGGATCGAGTATAGACATTAAGAGGGGAAGGGACGAGCGCCCGCTTTGGGACTGGAGGGATAAGCCCTTTACGGGATTTGGAAAGGTTTGAGCCTGTTGAAAGCTGGATGGGGCGGCCGTAGCAAGTTTTATCTGCCAAACGAAGACGCCCGCATCGTGTGCGAGGCCGTAAGACATCTGGATAAAAGACCCAACAATCCGCTCTTTGTGTGCGGATCCGGGATGGTGGCTCTGATGGTAATGTCGGAACTTGAGGGAGGGGCCACGGGAACGGTGGTAGATGTGTCGAGCTTCCAGCTGGATTACTTTAAAAGCCTTCTTGAAGTTATAGGAAGGTCTGAAAATGCGGAGGCTTTGCTGGGATGGTTTAAGAAAACCGTTTATCCGGAACTTTGCGCCCATTTTGAAAGGCGCGGGAAATCTTATCCGTTGGAAAGCGTTATTGGCGCAATGAAAAATCTTTTCGGAATAGATTTTTTTTATAACAATGAAGTTTTTCTAAAGATAAAGTCCCGCATAGGTTCAATTAGTACACATAAAAATGATTTAAACGCTTACTTGCAACAAATCGATGCGCGCCATGATTTCATTTACCTGTCGAACGTGGTGGATCACATGGATGAGGAGGAATTCAGGGGACTTTTCGACTCATGTAGAAGGCTTGATGCCTTTGCCTACCTTCTTATTACCGATGCGTGCAAAGAAGGCGAGGCGGTTAAAAAGGCCTGGACGGAGGCAGGTTATACAGTCCACCCGTTCAGCGCCGGGCTGACTAAAAAGAATCGCGGTTTAGGATCAGCTTCCCTTGTACGCGACTGGAACAGAAAAGGGAATATTTACTTACTATCCCCTTGCTAGATCAATCCTCAGATATAACCTGAATCGCGTGTTCCGCGCCGAGCAGTTTCCGCAGGTTTAAAGCGGAGTGCTATCCGCCGAAAGAAGAGCCAAGAACAATAATGCGCTTGCCCATTGCTTTAAAAAGTCACTACCTTGTCGGAATTACCGATCCACTCGTGCAGGATCGTCATCGACCCCGGTTTTATCTCTTTTATCATTCCGCCTTCCCCTAAGCCGCAACGGTCAATGCATGTTTTACAGTATAGAGCTTCAACCCTGCAATTGCAGTTTCGGCAAGCATTTCGGCAAGATTGAAAAAGTTTTCGGGCGGCTACAGCTCTTTTCGGCCGGTATCCGTACCCTCGTTCATAAGAAAAACACGGACTTTATCGCCGTATTCAGCGTCGGTTTTTGCTAATCTTAATGCGTTCCAAGCTGCGTCGGAGCCGCCATACGGCGGACTGCTGATTACGATTAACAGGGATTTATCGGTCATTTTCCCACACTTAATTAATGTTGATCAACTTTTTATAAACCACTCAACAAAAAGCGGCTCGGATGGGTTTTTCTGCAACTTTGCGGCGAGCCTCACTTTTTTTGCTCGTCTCAACCGTATCTGGCATATCCTCTTTGATCTCTTTCATATCGATTTTGCTTTCCACCTTCTCCATTCCCTCTTTTATAACGCCTAAAACCCCATCGAACATTCTCATTCCTTTAAACAAAAACTTAAAGCTCCCAGAATCGAACCACGATCTGTTTTCAACCGGCAGATCGATCCTGTTGCCCCAGATAATCCATGATTCATCGTAATTTCTGATTTTTTTAAATCCGAGCGCCTTAAGGACGATATAATTATAAGTTGATCTGATGCCAATATAGCAATAACAGATGATCTCCCTGTCGGGATCGAGGACGCTGTAAAGTTTTTTGAGCTCCTCCACAGGTTTAAGCTCCTTTGATTTGGCGTCAACCCAGTTATCCTGCACGTGTATATGAATTGCCCCTGGTATCTTTCCTCCGCGTAAAGCTCTTGCGTCCGTGCCTTTATTTTCCCCTTCACTACGCGAATCCACAAGTTGGGCATTCTTGCTGGTTAAATTTTCAAAAACCCGATCGGTAGTTGCTATCAGTTCAGTATTCTTTGTAGCGGTAAAAGTTACCGAAGGCATTGTGTGCATCCCGTGCATCCCTGTTTCCAGTTCAACGCCTCCATTCACAGCGTCGTCTATCCCGTCGTTATAGAAACGGATTTCTGGAAAGCTCAGAACGTCAAGTATCCAGTAGATAACTGATGCGTGGGGGTCGCTCTTTCCTCCGTAGATGATGATTTCAGATTTCGGCGAAATTCCTTTTGAGCCAAGGATTTTAATAAGTTCTTCTGCTGGTCTCGTCCTTATCAAATCGTCGCCAAAAACGAAGGCCGCATCTATTTTGCCTTCTCCCAGGCATATTGCTCCGGGAATATGTCCTTTCAGGTAGTCTTCTTCGGAGCGGGTATCAACGAGAATGACGTTGTCCTCGTCCATGTTATCCAAGACATATTTAAAATCTACAAATACGTTTGAAACCGGCCATTTTCCGCTCATACTCCCCCTCCTCCTTAAGGATGTTGGTTCAAAATATAAGAACTTTGTCTGCTTCCTAGGGTCCAGTCGGTGAGTTCATTCAGTGTGCTTCTATAGGCGTTCTCCGTCAATTCATCTTCGCCAATACCGCGGGCATCCATTCAAGTGCCGCAGACACCGCCTTTTTGCCATGGCGCGTAACGTTTTTAATCATGGCTTCCAGATTGTAAAATCCCTTGGGAACTTGTTGGCCCTTTTTTGCGCATGGTGCGGCATCGCCCATAAGAAAAACCCGGACCTTCGTATCTTCACTCCTAACCAGCGTGCCTGCGAGACGCAAACCGTTATAACTTCGTTCGGTTCCGTACAGCGGATCATTCAAAATAAAAAGTATATTGCCCATTTTTCGACCCTCTCTAGTTTAGAGATAAATCACCCCGCAGCCGCAAAAGACAAATAGTTACATATAATGGATAGCATACATGACATGAAAATGTCAAGTATTTATTTCCCAGCACGGAGCCATCATGTAAAGGAGCTTAAGGCCCGTTATCGTCATTCCGACCTCTTCAAGGTAAAAACGGATATTTTTTATGAACTGTATGTCGTTGTTGGAGTATCGCCGTTGGACGTTTATCCGCGCAGGCTTAATAAGCCCTTCTTTTTCATACTCGCGAAGCATGCGAGGGGTAGAACTTGAGAGTTCGGACGTTATCGTAATCGGATAAATCGGTTTGGCGCCGTCTATTACAAAATGCATGAACCAATTTT
>JAZFVB010000329.1:0-5175 GCA_036447515.1 Nitrospinota bacterium | reverse complement strand
GACGGGCTGTTGTGGGGATTCCAGCTATGGGTAAACCTTCCGGCAAAGGACAAGATGTGCGAACCGCGTTACCAGAACATTCCGCCGGAAAGCATGGCGGAAGTCGAATGCAACGGGGGCGCAAAGGTGAAAGTGATCGCCGGAACGGTGAACGGCGTTACCGGTGCGGTAAAGGGCATTACCGCCAATCCGCTCTATATAGACGTAACTATTAAGCCGAACGGAGATTTTTCCCAGCCTATAACCGAAGATCACAATACATTTGCCTACGTCATTGACGGAGAGGTAAGTTTCGGGGGCGGAGGCGAAACGGTTTCGCCGTCAAACCTCGTTACCTTCGGGAGAGGCGACGGCGTTTACGCCGATGCAGGAGAGGCCGGCGGACGGTTTCTACTTTTATCCGGTCGGCCGCTGGATGAAGATATTGTGCGGCACGGCCCTTTCGTAATGAACACCGAAGAGGAAATCGAGCAGGCGATACTCGATTACCGAAACGGAAAATTTTAGGAGGTTGTCATGGAAAAGTACACACCACTTATCGGCAGGATATTATTGAGCACGATTTTCATTATGAGCGGAGCCGGGAAAATATTCGACTGGTCGGGAACTGCGGGATACATGGCGGCATATGGAATGCCAGCTATTCCCCTTTTTCTGATAGGCGCTATTGTCCTTGAAATCGGCGGCGGCCTTTCGGTTCTGCTGGGCTTCAAGGCAAAGCTGGGGGCCATAGCCCTTCTAATCTTTATTATCCCCGTAACCCTTATTTTCCACAACTTTTTGCCAATAGCCGATCCGATGGCCCAAAAGTTACAGATGATAATGTTCCTTAAGAACCTCGCTATTATGGGCGGCCTGCTGCTTGTTGTCAGTTTCGGCTCCGGCCACTTCAGCGTCGGGAAAAAGGAGGCTTAAAATAGAAACCCCGATTATCGAACAAAAAGCCGTGGTACAGATTATCTGCTTCACGGATCCGTATTGCACATGGTGCTGGGGCTCGGAACCGATACTGGGGAAGATTAAAGAGGTCTACGAAAATCAGGTCACGATAAGTTACCGAATGGGCGGCCTCGTTGAGGATATAACTACTTTCGCCGACCCGGGCAACGCCATCGGCGGTGAGAACTGGTACCGCCAAGTGGCCGACCATTGGGTCGAGGCCTCTTCCCGCCATGGAATGCCGGTTGACGAACAGGTGTTTTTCGACATTAAAGACGATTTCCGGTCAACGTACCCGGCAAGTATAGCTTTCAAGGCGGCCCAGTTGCAGGGAGAAGAGTTAGGGAACCGCTACTTGCGTGCGCTGAGGGTTGCCGCCTCCGCGGAGAGAAAAGCAATCCACCGTTTGGACGTCCAAGTGGAACTGGCAAATGAAATCGGGTTGGAACTCAACCGGTTCCAAGATGACATAAAGTCCGGGACTGCGGAAAGTGCATTCCATGAGGACTTGCACGAATGCCGGGCAAAAGGAGCGAGAGGGTTTCCGAGTTATTTGATTCGGAATTCCAAGGGACGGGAAATAATGTTGCGGGGGTACACCTCTTTTAAGGCTTTCGAAACTTGGCTAAACGAGTTGGCGGGCGCGGAACTAATCAAGAAGGAATCGGCGCTGGAGTTAACACAAGTGCACGACTTCATAAGCAGGAATGGAAAGGTGGCTCCCAAAGAAATATCCGAGGTTTTCAACGTTACGCTGGAAGAGGCCAATCAATTTCTCAAGAATCTTGCAGAAAAAGAAATCCTTAAAGAGGATAAGACGGGAAACGGATATCTGTACTCAATTTCCAACTCAAGTTCCGAGTGCGACCCGGTCTCCGGCTCCTGCTGTTGATTGGACAACCAAATTAATGCGGAGGATGACGGCAGTCGATTTATTATGAAATAATACTGACATGACGTCTGATAAACTCCCGCGTACAATCGGCATTGATCTGGGCGGCACAAAGATTTCCTTTATCGACATGTTCTCGCCCGAAAAGATTCTGGGCGAGAAAAAAATCAAAACCCCCCAAACAAGGAACGAACTCATTGGAGCGTTAATCGATACGACACGTAATATTTTATCGTCAAAAAAAGACCCGCCGCCAATGGGCATCGGGATTGCCGCCGCCGGGCAGATAAACCATAAAGCAAAGAGCATCGTATTTTCGCCGCACCTGCCGTTTAAAAGCGAGTTCGCGCTGGGCGCGGAACTGGAAAAGGCGTTAAACGTTCCGGTAACGATGGAAAACGACGCCAACGCCGCGGCAATAGGCGAAAAGGTTTTCGGCCAGGCCAAGGAGATGGACGACTTTATTGTCCTTACGCTTGGAACGGGAATCGGCTCCGGTATCTTCACCGGCGGCAAACTCCTGCGCGGGTACTTGGGCGCGGGCGGCGAGGCGGGGCACATCGTTATCGACCCTGACGGGCCGCAATGCAACTGCGGCAACCGTGGATGCCTGGAAGCATTTGCGGGTGGGGTAGGAATCGCGCGCATGGCCGAAGAGATTTTCGGCCGACAGGTTGACGCCGAAGAGGTATCGTCGCTTGCAAGGGGCGGCGATGAAAAGGCAAAGGAGATATTAAAGGGCGCGGGCCAGAGGCTCGGCGACGGACTGGTGTCTTTGGTGAACGTCTTCAACCCGCAGGCGATATTTTTTATCGGTTCCCTTACGAATGCGCCGGACGATTATTTTTTACCGGCTCTTAAAAAGGTGAAGGAAAGCTCGTTCGGAACGTCGGGGGAAAACGTAGTTATAAAAAACTCGATCTTTAAAGACAGCATGGGCGTTATTGGCGCCGCCGCGCTACCGGTCATTTACGCGGCGTAGCGCGCCGACCGCATTCAGCGATGCGAATATAACGTAAACGTCTTACTTGAGGGTCGAGAGAACGGCAGTCTCGGCGTTGGACTGGTTGAAGCTCTTGTGAAAATTCTTTACAGGCTACTATCGTTGCCAAATCTAACTGGATACCGTACAATGAAATCTGGAACCATTTCAAAAGGATTCGTCGTGAAACAAGTTTGTTTTTCGGAACCCTATTTCGGGTTTATGTCTCAGGTCGAGTATGCAGAGTGCACGGCTGTTTTACAGGCGGCCACCTTCGAAAAGGAGGGTTTATGTTTAGCGCAGACGTAGATATCAACAAGATGACGATGACAGAAGTTTTACATTCGGCTCTTGTGAATGAAAAAGGCGCATCGGATGCGTATAAAGAGCTGTCGCAAATATTCGGGATCGCGAACAAGCCGATTTTGGAAAGAGTATTTATCGAGATGTCCAATGTCGAAAAAGGCCACTACAAAAGGCTGCTGAAAGCGCTCAGCTGTTATGAGGATCAGGAAGTGTTTTCAGAAGACGAGGCGGCTTGGACAACTTCCGAAACGCTCCTTCGCCTTGAAACGGAGGGGATATCGGACGAAATCGATCTGGACGGCATGGACATGAAAGAAGCCGTGGACCTTTTTAAAAATAATGAAAAAGACAGCGAGGCTTTCTACCTGTCGGCCGCACAGAAGACCGAGAGAAAGGACCTGCAGGCGCTTTTCAAGAATTTGGCGGAAGAAGAAGCGAAACATCACAGGTTAATAAATAAAATCGTCACGCATGCGCTCATGCGGGGGCACACCCCGCAAAGGCAGGTTTGACGTTTAAGGTATAATTCCTGAAAAGGATAAACTCCAAGGTAATGGAAACGGGGAGACCGCATCCAAACGGCGACATTACCAAACAGCTTTCAGGAACATTTTAAGAGAAGGTGAATCATGGAACAGGGTGTAATTGTTAATGCAGACAATGAAAACGACCGGTATTCAACCGATACCGTCCTATCGATATTACAGACCATCGAAGAACTCAACCACTTCAAGGATGTCGATTCCATTCTGGACAATATACTTTTTGAGTCAAGAAAGCTGGCCAATGCGGATGCGGGCACCATTTTTCTTGTTAGCGAAGAAAACCTGCAATTCAGCTATGTTCAAAACGATACTTCGTTCGGTAAAGACGAATCGAATGCGGCAATCTACTCTGATTTTTCCATGCCGATAAACGAAAAATCTATTGTCGGATATGTGGCTCTGACCCGGAAAATGCTGGCTATCAACGATGCATACGGCATCCCTCCGGAAACGCCCTATTCTTTCAATCGAACGTTTGATGAGGATTCCGGTTATAAGACCACTTCGATACTTACCATTCCGTTAAAGACTTTTGAGGATAAGCTCATAGGCGTTATGCAACTCATTAATGCAAAGGATAGTAACGGTAGAGTTGTTCCCTTCTCGCCGCAAAACAAGATTTACGTCCCGCTATTTGCGAATAATGCGTCGGTTGCAATCGAACGTGGAATCATGAGCCGCGAATTAATACTTCGGATGATAAAAATGGCCGAACTGCGCGATCCTTTCGAAACGGGCCCTCACGTCCAGCGGGTTGGCGCTTATTCCTCGGAAATTTATCATAAATGGGCGCTTAACAGAGGCATCGACAGAAAAAAAATTAAACGTTATAAGGATTTGCTCAGGCAGGCTTCGATGCTTCACGATGTTGGAAAGGTCGGTATAAGCGATTTCATCCTGAAAAAACCGGGCAAGCTGGATGAAGACGAAAGAAACATCATGAAATGGCACACCGTCTATGGAGCAAAGCTTTTTGTCAATACCACCTCTGATCTGGATAGGATGAGCGCCGAAATAGCCCTTAACCATCATGAAAAATGGGAGGGAGGAGGATATCCCGGCAAAATAGGAAACGTCATGTCCGATAAAGTGGAAATGGGCGAAACCAAAAAGGGGGAGGAAATCCCTTTCGCCGCGCGCATAACGGCTCTTGCCGATGTATTCGACGCCTTGTCGTCAAGACGTTCATACAAGGAACCCTGGACAGATGAAAAGATATTATCCGAAATCGAAAAAGATTCAGGTGCGCATTTCGACCCGGAGATAGTTGAGGCGTTTTTCCAGACTTTTGACGTCATCAAAGCAATCAGGAATAAATTCAAGTGAAAAAGGGGTCAGGTCATACTGATGTTTACGAGGCGTAGCGCGCCTCGAAGCGTTTCTTTTCCCTTGCGTCGGGCCACATGGCCAAGATCGTGCCGCCCGCTATGAAGAACCCACCCATCCACAGCCATTTCACCAGCGGGTTGATATGCACGGCAAATGAAGCCGCCCCGCTCGCATTCAGCGAT
>JAZFVB010000328.1:0-10711 GCA_036447515.1 Nitrospinota bacterium | reverse complement strand
ATTTTTCCCGATAAGCCGATAACGAAAAAGCCGGCCGAAGTGAGGATGGGCAAGGGAAAAGGTTCGCCCGAACAGTGGGTGGCAAGAATCAAGAAGGGCAGGATACTTTTTGAAATCGACGGCGTGGAAGAAAGCGTTGCCGAAAGGGCGTTGGAACTTGCCTGCATGAAGTTGCCCGTTAAAACAAGAATACTTAACAAGAGAAAAAGGGGCTGTTTTACATGAAGGCTTCTGAAGTAAGGGAACTGACCAACGAGGAAGCGGTCATGAAACTTGACGACCTCCGCAAGGAGTACCTCAACCTACGTTTCCAACACGCCACCCAACAGCTCGAAAACAAATCGAAAATCCGCCAGGTTAGACGCGATATTGCCCGCATCCATACGGTGGTTTGGGAAAAAAAGAAAGAAGAGGGCGCAAAACGTGACTAAAAGGAAGACGCGCGTTGGAACGGTTGTAAGCAGCAAGATGGAAAAAAGCGTGGTAGTGAAAACGGAACGCAAGATGCTTCACCCCGTCTTTAAAAAGTACATTAAGCGCACAAAGAAGTTCGTGGCGCACGACGCCGAAAACCAGTGCAAAGAGGGCGACGTTGTAAAAATCGAAGAAACCCGCCCGCTTAGCAAAACAAAGCGATGGAAAATTATTTCCGTTCTGGAAAAGGCCGGCGAATAATGATTCAGCTCAGGACGGTTCTGAACATTGCGGACAATTCCGGCGCACGCGAGGTGCAGTGCATAAAGGTGCTGGGAGGCTCCACCCGCCGTTATGCAAGGATCGGGGATTTAATCAAGGTTACCGTGAAAGTCGCGGCTCCGAATTCTAGCATTAAGAAAGGCGATGTAAAAAACGCCGTAGTGGTAAGGACAAAAAAGGAAATCAGGCGTCCGAACGGAACTTACGTGAAATTCGATAATAACGCCGCGGTACTTATAGACGAGGGAAAAGAGCCCGTGGGAACCCGCATATTCGGCCCCGTCGGCCGCGAACTCCGAAACAAAAAATTCATGAAGATAGTGTCCCTTGCTCCGGAGGTTTTGTGAACTCGCTAAAAATAAAAAAGGACGACCTCGTGGAAGTGGTTACCGGCAAGGATAAGGGGCGAAGGGGCAAGGTGCTTGGCGTTTTTCCCAAAGCGCGATCGGTGCTGGTTGAAAAAATAAACATCGTCAAGAAACACCAGCGTCCCACCCAGAAGGTGCGCCAGGGAGGCATAATAGAAAAGGAAAACAACCTGAGGGTGGACAACGTGAAGGTTGTCTGCCAGAAGTGCGATAAGGCCGTCCGCGTAGGTAAAAAAATACTTGAGGACGGCAAAAGGGTGCGAGTTTGCAAAAAATGCGGAGAAGTGCTTGATGCGGTATAGGAAGATATAGAATATGGCATCGGCGTTAAAGGAAAGGTATCAAAAGGAAATAGTTCCGACTTTGATGGACGAGTTGGGAGTTAAAAACGTATTTCAGGTTCCCAAACTGCGTAAGATAGTCCTCAACGTAGGGCTTGGGGAAGCGGTTGCGGACGCAAAGCTGATCGAAGCCGGAATATACGTCCTTACGCGCATCACGGGACAAAAGCCGGTGATTACCCGCGCGAAAAAGGCGATATCGAATTTTAAGCTTAGGGAAGGCGCGCCGATAGGCGTAAGCGTTATTCTCCGCAGGGAGAGGATGTTCGAGTTCCTGCAAAGGCTTATTGTTGCGGCCCTTCCGCGCGTGCGCGATTTCCGCGGGCTCTCGACAAAATCGTTCGACGGCCGGGGCAACTACACGATGGGCATAAAAGAACAGCTCATATTCCCGGAAGTGGAGTACGACAAGATATACAAGGTAATAGGCCTCAATATCACTATCGTAACTTCGGCAAAAACCGACGCCGAGGGCAAGGCGCTGCTTAAGGCGCTTGGAATGCCGTTTAAGAATTAAAAAAGGAGCGAAAGTTGGCTAAAAAGTGTTTGATGGCAAAGGCCAGAAAGAAACCGAAATTTTCGACGCGCCAGAGAAACCGTTGCCCTATTTGCGGCAGGGGGCGCGCATACCTCAGGAAGTTCGATATGTGCAGATTGTGTTTCAGGAAACTTGCGCTTGAGGGAATGATTCCCGGCGTTACGAAGTCAAGCTGGTAGGGAGAACGAGATGGTAACCGATCCGATAGCCGATATGCTTACAAGAATAAGGAACGCCCTTTTGGCGGGTCACGAAAAGACGCTTGTGCCGTCTTCCAACGTCAAGGTGCGAATTGCGGAAATACTCAAGGAAGAAGGCTACATAAGCAACTTCAAGGTCATTAAGGACCATCGGCAGGGCATGATACGCATTTACCTTAAATACATCGCCCACAGGAAGGGAACGATTCTGGGACTGCGAAGGATGAGCAGGCCCGGACGAAGGATGTACGTCGCGGCAGGTAAAATCCCTCGCGTTTTGCAGGGAATGGGCACGGCGATAATCTCGACTAACAAGGGTATCTTAACCGACAGGGCGGCGCGAAAGGAAAATTGCGGCGGCGAGCTGCTTTGTTACGTGTGGTGATATGTCAAGAGTAGGCAATAACCCGATACCGATACCGCAGGGCGTAACGGTGCAGGTTAACGGAAGCTTCGTAGAGGCGAAGGGCCCCAAGGGGACGCTAAGCCGCGATATAAAGGAACCGATAACGGCGAAGGTGGAAGAAGGGAACGTGATAGTGGGGCGACCCGACGATAAGAATACCAGTAAAGCTCTGCACGGGCTTTCGCGCTCGCTCATCGCGAACATGGTCGAGGGCGTATCGAAAGGTTTTCAGAAAAAGCTCCTCATTAACGGCGTCGGTTACCGCGCGTCGTTAAAGGGTAAAAACTTGAGCATGACCCTGGGATTCTCGCATCCCGTTGAAATGGAGCCTCCTGAAGGCATAACCTTCGAGGTGTCGAAAAACCAGACGGAGGTAGTGGTTGTAGGAATCGACAAGGCGCTCGTGGGGCAGGTGACCGCCAACATAAGGCAATGGAGAAAAACCGAACCGTATAAAGGAAAAGGAATACGGTACGAAGGCGAATACGTGCGCCGCAAGGCAGGCAAGACCGTGTCGGGAGGAAAGTGAAATTACCATGAGCGCGAATAAAATAACGGCAAGGAAAAAAAGAAAATTCAGGATAAGGAAGAAGATCAGTGGAACAGGGCAAAGGCCGCGCCTTAACGTCTTCAAGAGCAACCGCAACTTTGTCCTGCAGGTTATTGACGACGTTACCGGACGCACCGTTGTGAGCGCCCATAGCGAGGAAAAGGCCCTTAAAGGGAAAATAAAGAAAAACAACATGAAAGGGGCGAAAGAAATCGGCTTAGTGTTGGCCGAACGCGCGAAGAGCAAGGGAATAACCGAAATGGTCTTCGACCGAAACGGATACCCCTACCATGGGAGAATTAAACAGATTGCTGAAAGTTTGAGGGAAAATGGCATCAGGATTTAGTCAAGCACCGCGACCGGGAGGACAGCGACCGGGTGGTCGACCGGGAGGACGACCGGGAGGAAGGCCGGGAGGAAGGCCGGGAGGAAGGCCGAACGATCAGGATCAGCTTCCGGAATTAGCCGAAAAGGTTATTCACATAAACCGCGTCGCAAAAGTCGTCAAGGGCGGCAGACGCTTCAGTTTCAGCGCGCTGGTCGTAGTGGGCGACAGGAAAGGAAAGGTAGGCATCGGTTTTGGAAAGGCAAAGGAAGTTCCGGAGGCGATTAGAAAAGCAATTGCCGCCGGGGTAAAGGATATGAGGAAGATAGTCCTTATCAACGGAACGATTCCGCACGAGGCGATGGGCAAATTCGGCGCGGGAATGGTCTTCATGAAACCGGCTTCGCGTGGAACGGGAGTTATCGCGGGAGGGCCGGTGAGAGCCATCATGGAATCGGTGGGTGTTAGCGATATTCTTACAAAATCGCTTGGTTCGAGCAATCCGCATAACATTATTCGCGCAACCATGGCCGCTCTGGACAGCATGAGGAGCATGGAAATGGCGCTGGCGGCAAGACGGACGGAGGCGGAAGATGAGACTGCATGATCTCAAGCCGGCCCCCGGTTCAAGGAAAAACCGGAAGGTGATAGGCCGCGGCAGCGGGTCCGGCCACGGCAAGACATCGTGCAAAGGGCACAAAGGACAGAATTCGCGCTCCGGCCCCAAGCGCGTTCCCGGTTTCGAGGGCGGACAGATGCCGATTCACCGGCGGCTTCCCAAAAGAGGGTTTACGAACCTGTTCAGGGTTGAATATCAGCCTATAAACATCAAACGCCTCGAACAGATTAAGGACGTTACGGAATTCAACCTGGAAGCTTTTATAAAACTGGGCATCGCCGGAAAAAAGGACAAGGTAAAAGTTCTGGGGTTTGGGGATATTTCAAGGGCGATAACGGTCTCAGCCCACAGGTTCAGCAAGAGCGCAAAAGAAAAGATTGAAGCGGCCGGCGGCAAGGCTTTGGAGATCTAATTGGCCACTGAAAGCTTCAGAAACATATTCAAGATCCCCGAGCTGAGAAAGCGGATATTCTTCACACTTGCGTTGCTCGTGGTTTACAGGATTGGCGCTCACATACCGGTGCCGGGCATAAATACCCCCGCTCTTGCCGATTTCTTCGACCAGATGCAGGGTACGATACTCGGCTTTTTCGACATGTTCTCAGGCGGAGCGCTGGGAAGGCTTACAATATTCGCGCTGGGCATAATGCCCTATATCAGCGCATCGATCATTATCCAGCTCATGACGGCGGCGGTGCCGCATCTTGAAAAGCTTAAAAAAGAAGGCGAAGCCGGACAGAGAAAAATCACACAGTACACGCGCTACGGCACCGTTGTCCTTAGCGCCATCCAGGGTTCAGGCATCGCATTCGGCCTGGAGGCGATGCGATCTCCCACGGGCGCGCTTATTGTGGCTAATCCGGGATGGAGCTTTAGGGTTCTAACGGTTCTGACCCTTTGCGCGGGAACGGCTTTCATAATGTGGCTTGGCGAACAGATAAGCGAACGCGGCGTGGGCAACGGGATTTCGCTTATAATTTTCTCCGGTATAGTGGCGGAAATGCCCTCGGCGATCATAAACTCGTTAAGGCTCTTTGATACGGGAGAGATAACGATCTTTGTGGTAATAGCCGTCATAATCCTTATGATCGTGGTTATAGGCGTAATCGTTTTCATGGAAAGCGCACAGCGCAAAATCCCGGTGCAATATGCCCGCAGGATGGTCGGGCGCAAAATGTATGCGGGGCAATCGACCCACCTGCCGCTTAAGATCAACACGGCGGGGGTTATTCCGCCGATATTCGCTTCTTCCGTAATTATGTTTCCGGCTACCATCGCCGGTTTCATACAGACCCCAACTATGCAGAAAATTGCCGACTCCCTTGCGCCGGGAACGCCCGGTTACATTATCACGTTCGTGTCGATGGTTTTCTTTTTCTGCTTCTTCTACACGGCCATAGTCTTCGACCCTTCCGACGTGGCCGAAAACATGAAAAAACACGGGGGGTTCATCCCCGGCATCCGCCCCGGAAAACCGACAGCCGAATTCATAGACCGCACCCTTTCGCGCATAACGCTTGGGGGCGCCGTTTACCTTTCTTTGATATGCGTAGTGCCGGACTTCATGATAGGCGTCTTTAACGTTCCCTTTTATTTTGGAGGGACGGGCTTGCTGATCGTCGTCGGCGTATCGATGGATACGATGTCGCAGATAGAGTCTCATCTGGTGATGAGGCAGTACGGCGGCTTTTTTAAAGAAGGAAGAATGAGGGGCAGAAGATGAACTTGATAATTTTAGGACCTCCGGGAGCAGGCAAGGGCACGCAGGCAAAGAAGATAGTGGAAAAATATGATGTTACCCACTTGTCTACCGGAGATATACTCCGGCAGGCCGTAAAGGATAAGACGGAAATGGGCCTAAAGGCCAAGGAATCGATGGATGCGGGAAAATTAGTGACAGACGATATAGTCATTGGTATAATAAAGGATTGTTTGACGAAAGGTGGCGACGAAAAAGGGTATATACTTGACGGCTTCCCACGTACCGTAAACCAGGCAGAGGAATTAGGCAAGCTGCTTAAAGAGATCGGAAGCGAGATCGACCACATAATCGATATCGCCGTTGAAGAGGAAACGCTGGTTAAAAGGCTTACGGGAAGAAGGACTTGCAAGAATTGTGGATTCGGGTATCATATAAGATTTTCGCCTCCCGCCAAGGAAGGCGTCTGCGATAAATGCGGAGGCGAGCTTTACCGGCGCGACGACGATAACGAAGAAACTATAAAAGAGCGATTTGCTGTCTATAAGGAACAGTCTGATATGCTTAAATCGTTTTATGGATCTTCCGGCAAGTATCACAGTATTGATGGAGAGCAGGGAATTGACGGTGTTTTTAAAGACGTTGTGGGGATGCTTGGTAGCGGTGCATGATAGTAATAAAAACCCGGCAAGAGATAGAAAAACTGCGCCTTGCGAACCAGATTGTAGCAAAAGCGCTAAAAAAACTGATGGAAATGGTTAAGGTGGGAATAACGACAATCGAACTTGACGAGGCGGCCGAGGGAATGGTGCGCGCCGACGGCGCAAAACCTTCGTTTAAAGGTTACAGGGGGTTTCCGAAATCCCTGTGCACATCGATTAACGAGGAGGTGGTGCACGGTATCCCCGGCGGCAGAAAACTGAAGAACGGGGACATACTGAAAATCGACCTCGGTGCAGAATATGATGGATTTTACGGCGATGCGGCCCTGTCGCTTCCGGTAGGCGATATCTCGGATGAGGCTAAAAAGCTTTTGAAGGTTACGCGCGAAGCGCTCTATCTTGGAATAGACCAGATGCGCGCGGGAAAGAGGCTGTACGATATTTCACACGCGATTCAGTCGCACGCCGAGTCGCAGGGGTATTCCGTTGTCAGGGATTTTGTCGGGCACGGCATCGGCGCCAAGCCCCATGAAGACCCCCAGGTGCCGAATTACGGCAAAAAGGGGATGGGCCCTGAGCTTAAAGAGGGAATGGTATTAGCCATCGAACCGATGGTAAACGTCGGCGTTTATAATGTCGATGTTCTTGAAGATAACTGGACTGTTGTAACGCAAGACCGCAAACTGTCGGCCCACTTCGAGCACAGTGTCGCTATTACGGCAAACGGGCCGGATGTTTTGAGCGAGATATCCTGAGAGGGGCATGGCAAAAGAAGACGCCATAGAAATGGAAGGGACAGTAACCGAATCACTGCCGAACGCGACTTTCAGGGTGGAGCTTGAAAACAAACATATGGTATTCGCGCATGTATCCGGAAAGATGAGGATGCATTATATTAGGATACTCGCCGGCGATAAGGTTAAGGTGGAGCTTTCGCCTTACGACCTTACGCGGGGCAGGATCACATACAGGTATAAATAGGAGCATTAATAGTGAAAGTAAGGGCATCGGTAAAGCCAATGTGCTCCAAATGCAAGGTTATTAGGCGAAAGGGAGTGCTGCGGGTAATATGCGAAAACCCCAAGCACAAACAAAGACAAGGTTGACCGGGGGAATATAAGATGGCACGCATAGCTGGAGTTGACATACCGAGTAATAAAAGGGCGCTGATAGCGCTTACGTACATTTATGGAATCGGGAATACGTCCAGCGCAAGAATATTGAAAGAAGCCGGAATTTCCGATACCGTCAGGGTGAAGGACCTTTCCGATCAGGAAATCAACAAGCTTCGCCAGGTAATAGAATCGCAATGCACCGTCGAGGGCGACCTGAGGCGCAACAGGCAAATGGACATTAAGAGACTTATGGATATAGGAGCCTATCGGGGCATCAGGCACAGAAAAGGGCTGCCGGTAAACGGCCAGAGGACGCGCACCAACGCGAGGACCAGAAAAGGTCCCAAGCGGACGGTGGCGGCATCTAAGAAAGTTGCAAAGTTAGGTAAATAACGGGAGATAGAATGGCAGAAAGAAAAAAGGGCGGAAAATCCTCAGGGAAAAAGAAAAACGTAAAGGCGCCGGCCAGCGGCGTAGCCCACATTAAGGCCTCTTTTAATAACACGATAGTTACAATAACCGACGACATGGGCAACGTCTTTGCCTGGGCTTCAGCCGGCCATGTGGGTTTCAAGGGATCGAGGAAAAGCACTCCCTTTGCGGCGCAGATGACGGCCGAGAACGCCGCAAAAAAGGTGATGGAAATGGGTATGCAGAAAGTGGAAGTAAACGTAAAAGGTCCCGGCGCGGGCCGTGAAGCCGCGATAAGGGCTCTGCAGGCCGCCGGACTTCAGGTCGAAATGATCAGGGATGTAACGCCGGTGCCGCATAATGGCTGCCGGCCGCCTAAACGCAGAAGAGTTTAACGGAGGCAACCGGTGGCAAGATACAGGGATCCGCTTTGCAGGCTTTGCAGAAGGGAAATGACGAAGCTTTACCTTAAGGGCGAACGCTGCACCACAAGCAAGTGCGCCATAGACAGAAAATTCTATCCGCCGGGCCAGCACGGGCAGAGAAGGCAAAAGATCAAGGAGTATGGAATACAGCTTCGGGAAAAGCAAAAAGCGCGCAGGATCTACGGCCTTATGGAAAGACAGTTCAGGAACACATTTGAAATGGCGGAACGCAAAAAGGGGATTACCGGCGAAGTGTTCCTGCAGCTTCTGGAAAAACGGCTGGACAGCGTCGTGTCGCGGTTGGGATTTGCAGTTAACAGGAGGCAGGCTAGACAAATGGTTTCGCATCGGCATTTTAGGGTTAACGGGAAAAGGATTAACATTCCCTCGTACCAGGTAAAAAAAGGCGATGTTATAGAGGTGGCGCCAAAAAGCGCCAAAATGAAAATCTTTGCCGATATGCTTGAAAAACGCGCTTCGATGACCATACCTTCATGGCTTTCGGTCGCCGAAAAAGAGCTTAAAGGGGAAGTGATAGACGAACCGGGTCTGGAGGATATAAAGATTCCCGTCAAGGAGCAACTTATAGTGGAATTCTACTCGAAGTAAGGAGAGGTTCATGAAAACGGAGTTAAAGGATTTTGTTAGGCCCAAAGGTCTGGAGTGCATAGAAAGCTCATCGGACCAAATGTATGCTAAGTTCTGCGCGGAGCCGCTGGAACGCGGATTCGGCATTACGATAGGTAACGCAATGCGAAGATATCTGCTGTCTTCGATTTCCGGCGTGGCTATCGTTGCCGTGAAGATAGAGGGAATTCACCACGAATTTTCGACCCTTCCGAACGTTTATGAGGACGTATCGGACATCATTCTCAACATAAAGCAACTTGTTATTGAGCAGGAGTCGTCCGAATCCCAGACCCTTGTTATTGACGTAAAAGGCAAAAAAGAAGTTACGGGCGCCGACGTGTCGTGTCCGGGCGGAGTGCGCATTATAAACCATGGGACTCACATTGCCAGCCTGATGGACAAAAAGGCCAGCTTTCGGGCAGAGCTGTTTACACGCCTTGGGCGGGGCTATTCGATAGCCGAGGAAATTAATATTGATGAGAGCGACGTTTCGATAATTCCGATTGACGCAAATTTCTCGCCCATCAGGAAAGTTGACTTCAAGGTTGAAAAGACGCGCGTCGGGCATTCATCGAACTTCGATAAGCTTATTATGGAAGTCTGGACAAACGGTACGATTGATCCTGAAATCGCAATATCCAACGCCGCCCGAATTCAGAGGGATCATATGCAGCTGTTTACAAGCTCGGGCGACGAACCGGAAGTCACCGTACAGGAAGTAAAACCGGAAAAGAAGAAGCTGTCCATCAACCTTAACAGGAGCGTGGAAGAGCTGGAACTTTCCGTGCGTTCGTACAACTGTTTGCAGAAGGCCAATATCAAGACGATCAAGGAACTTGTGGCGAAAACCGACGGCGAAATGCTGAAGACCAGAAACTTCGGGCGCAAGTCGCTTAACGAAATAAAGCAAATCCTTGAAGAAATGGGACTGAAACTGGGCATGTCCTCGGATGAGCTGGCCCAGCTTGAGAACGATTAAACGGTAACTGCGATGCGGCATCTGAAAGACGGAAGAAAATTCAACAGGTCGGGGTCGCACCGTCTGGCAATGTTCAGAAACATGGCAACCTCGCTTTTGAGATACGAGAAGATAACAACCACCCTTGCGCGTTCCAAGGAACTGCGCCGTTACGTCGAAAAGATGATTACGCTCGGCAAAAAGGGCGCCCTTGCGGACAGAAGAAGGGCGCTGGCATTCATTCGGGACAAACTGGTGGTAAGCAAGCTGTTTACCGGCCTTGCCCAGCGTTACAAAGAGCGCAAAGGCGGTTACACGCGCATCTACCGCGCCGGCATAAGGCACGGAGACGCCGCTCCTATGGCCATCATAGAGCTTGTGGACCGCGATCCGTCCGCGCAGGAAAAACGGCGCGTGAAGCACGTGGAAAAAGAAGAAAAGTAGCTGCTACAGTAGTTACTTTAGGGAGTCATTAAAAGCCTTTACAACCGGCTTCCCGATCATCACCGTTAAGACGCTTATTCCTTGATCTCCTCCTTGTTCTTCAGAAACAAAAGATAAGGGCGCCCGTCGGCAGAGTAATTTGCCTATAAGTCGCGTATAAGTTCCATCGGGTCGATGACGTCGGTAACGCGTATGCCGAAGCGTTCGTTTACAACCACCACCTCGCCGCGCGCCGTTAGAAGTCCGTTTATGAAGATTTCCATCGGTTCGCCGACGAGTTTATTGAGTTCTATGACGTTTCCTTCCGAAAATTTAAGGATTTCC
>JAZFVB010000327.1:0-4682 GCA_036447515.1 Nitrospinota bacterium | reverse complement strand
TAAGCTTTTTGCAAAAGATACAGGAAACCGTCGTTAAGGCCAGCGCCGTTATTGAAAACTACAGGCACGAAAAGAACGGCGTGGTTATGCGCCAACCGGCGACAAACCGCCAAACCTGGCCCGACAGGAGCGGCAACTTAAGACCGGCGACGATAGAAGTCATAGAAAAGGAAGCCGGGAAAATCAAGGAAGCCGTTGCCGCCGGCGCTTACCGCATATCCGAAAGCTGACCGGATAAGGGCTTCTTCTCATGATTCGCTGGAATCTTTTGGTAGGTGCAAGCGTCTCGCTTGCACTCTACAGCCGGGACGGCTGTAGCTACCGGGAATAGTAGAGACGCTACAGTGCAACGTCTAAGTTTTATCCCTTGAAACTTGTCCCGAACGTAGAAGTTTATCCTGAGCCTGCCGAAAGAAGGGGAAGGATGATTCAGTGCGCCGTTACCGTCGCATCGAAGAGCGCCCCTTTAACCCTTTCCAGAAGCTCCTTTATCCCCTGCCCCGTTGAGGCCGATATGCCGGTTGCACCGAACCGTTTGCAGATATTTTTTGCCGTTTCACTATCTATCAGTTCTATTTTGTTAAACACCGTTACGACCGGCGCGCTGTCTAAGTCTAGGAGGAGGCCGAGGTCGCGCATTATTTTTTCGGCCGTTTCGATGTGCTCTTCAAAGCCGGGGTCGGATGCATCTACAAGGTGAATCAAAAGGTCGGATTCTTTCAGTTCCTCCAATGTCGCGCGGAAAACACCGAGGAGCGAATCGGGCATGTCCCTTATCAACCCTACCGTGTCGCTTATTACCGCCGTTTTTGTTTCACCCAGCCAAAGTTTGCGCGTGGACGGGTCGAGCGTCGAAAAGAGGATGTCTTTCACCATCGTTTTGCTGCCGGTGAGTTTGTTCAAAAGAGTCGATTTGCCGGCGTTTGTGTATCCTATAATCGATATCGCCTTTGCCGCCCCTCGTATCCTTCTTTTTCTCTTTTCCTCGCGCTTCGATTTCAGCTGTTCGAGTTCTTTTTCAAAGGTGGATATCCTTCTTTGCAGGTGGCGCCGCTGTGTTTCGGCCGTCGTTTCGCCCGGACCGCGCAGGCCGATGCCGCCGCGTATCCTTGAAAGCGCGCTTTCCTTTGCGCCGAGTCTTGGCAACAGGTACTTCATGCGCGCAAGTTCAACGCGCACTTTTCCGTCGCGGCTTTTTGCGTGCCTTTCGAATATCGTAAGGATGAGTTGCGTCCGGTCCATTACATCGATGTCCGTAAAGTCGGCGATGGCCTTAAGCTGACCCGCCGTAAGCTCTGTGTCGAATATCACCGTGTTAATGCCCATCGAAAGGGCCTTTACCATGAAGTCGCGCAGCTTCCCCTTTCCCATCAGGTACCTGGGGTTCGGCGTTTTGCGCCGCTGAGTAACCGTGTCCGCCGCGTAAATACCGGCGGTTCGCGCAAGTTGGGCAAGCTCGTTTATGGAAGATTCCATAATATTTTGCGGCAGGTCGGAGACGTGTATCAAAAGCGCGATCTGGTCGGAGTCCACGGCAAGGGCGCTAAACGTTTTTTCCAGCTCCGCCTCCACCATCGTTATAAGACCATCGAAGTTTTTTTCGATTTCCGCAAAAGGAGCCGGACCTATTATCGTGTGCGGCTTTTCGGTGTCCGGGGATATATGCGCCATGGTCAGCTTTGCCGGAGCGCCGTCTTGAAGGATATCCACCGTTACAATCAGGTCGAGCCTTAGGAGAACAAGGTCGTTAAGGTCGTCCTGGGTAATCGGCTCGCGCTTTACGTGGGTGTGTATGCATCTTAGGCCAGACAGCCTTTTGCCCGCGATCTTTCGGCTGACTATGCGCGGTATTTCTATCTGCCTGTCGTCGCCGAGTATGACGTGCGTCACCCTGCCCTTTCGGTTCACCAAGATTCCAATCTGGCGGCCGAGTTCGTGCGACTGTTTTGTAATATAAAGGAGGAGGTCTTCGGTAATAAGGGCGCCGGCCGGTATTTTTCTTTTGTATATGCGCTCGAGGCCGCGCCTTGTTGCGGCCTTGAGGCCGTGCGTTTTTCCGTAAAGAGCTTGCGCTATTTGATTTTACCTTTCATTTAAGAGTCGGGTCATCCGCCTTCAATATAAAGAACCCCAAAAGTTAAAAGCCTTCAAGGAGATAACCCACCAGCGAATCGCCAAGATACTGCGCGGCTTTGATAATGGCCGCCTCGCGCGCGCTTTCTGTCTGCGTAATCGACGCATTGGACGTGTAGTCCCACTGCGCTTCCATCGTTGTTTCGCGGTTTGCCGAACCGCCGGTTTTGTCTTCCATGCGTATTCGAAGGCGTATCTTTACCCTGTATTCCGTGGCGTTGTTGTTTGTGTCGAAGGCTATGGGCCTTAAAGTGTAGCTTTCAATCGTACCGTTCAGCGCCGCATCCGCATTTTCACGCGATGTTACGCGCAGCCTGCCGTCACGCTCGAACTTTTCAATTACTGCCCTGGTAACGGCCGCCTCTATGCCGGGCTCCGTGGAATCGTTCTGGAAGACCGGAATGGCGATAGACCTTATAGCTTCCGGCAATGCGGTGGCCTGCCCCGCGTACCGGTAGCCGCATCCACCGGCTAATAAAATCACGGAAAGCGCTAATACGAAACGTTTTGCATTTCCCAAGTCCGATGAAAACCTTTTGGAGCCTTTTGCGGACTTGGGGTTTACCGCCTTTTCGGGTGCGCGGGTGGAGCTTATGCTATCTGCCCTCCGCAGCTTGATCCGCCTCCGGCGGTGCAGCCGTAGCAGTGAAGCCCGATCATGACTTCGCGCTCGGAAAGTTTTTTTAGATCCCACTGGCGGATGTCGCTGGGCGCGCCGTGGTTGACAGGGATGTCGAGCATCTGGTTGAAGTCGCAATCGTAAATTAGTCCGTCCCAGCTTATCGATACGGTGTTTTTACACATCACGCACTCGGCCGCCGACGGGTTGTATGCGTTCACCAGCTTATTGATGTATGGCGCATAATTGCCGCTACGCTTCAGGTAATCCAGAAACCGCGCTATCGGCATATTCGTAAGGGCGAATAAATTATTAAAGACTATTCCGTACCGCTTTCCCAGTTCGTTTTTGAAATCGTTTTCGAGAGTTTCCTGTGGTGGCGGAAGGAACGCGCCCGCGGGGTTGTAAACGAGGTTCAACGCGAGGCCGGAGCCGTCTTTTCCGTAGCCTGCGTCGTTGAGTTTGCGCAGGGCTTCGATTGATTTGTCGAACGTTCCCTTTCCCCGCATTGCGTCGGTTTCCTGCCGCCGGTAATAGGGCAGCGAAGCGATCACTTCCAGCCTGTGCTCTTTAAAAAAGTCGATAAGGTCATCGTATCCCTTTTCGAGGAGTATTGTCAGGTTTGTGCGGGTAATGACGGTCTTTCCAGCTTTTGCGCACTCTGCGGCAAATTCCCTGTACCGGGGGTGCATTTCGGGAGAGCCGCCTGTAATATCAACGGTGGGTATTTCCGAATCCTTGAGCGCCCTAAGGCAATGCTCCACGATTTCCGGGCTCATGGCCTCCGTGCGGTTGGAGCCTGCGTCCACATGGCAGTGCTTGCAGGCCATATTGCACCTTTTGCCGAGGTTTACCTGTAATACCGAAATCCCGTTGGCCCTTAACGGGAATTGTCCGCTTTTTTCCAGTGTTTTCTCAAAAGGGGTGAAGTTATCCATTGCCGCGTCTCCGTCTTTGTTCGTTTTAGTTTATTGTAAGTTAAAAACTGACTTTTTCCACCGCATTTCTCATCTGCACCCCGTGAACGAGCGAAGCCCCGCCCCGTATAGCCGTGGCCACGTGTACGGCTTCGGTCATCTGCTCTTTGTTCAACCCCTTTTCAAGGCAGTCGTTTGAATATGCGTCTATGCAGTAAGGGCACTGTATCGCGTGCGCAACCGCCAGCGCCATCAGCGATTTCTCGCGCGCCGTAAGCGCCCCGTCCTCGAACACCTTTCCGTAATAGTTAAAAAACGCCTTGCCCATTTCAGTGGCGTCTTTTGCCATGTCGCCGAATTTTTCCAAATCCGCCGGATTGTAATACGTATCCATCATCCCTCCTCATTATAATTAATATGATCGTGACCGACCCGTTACCGATTTCCTACTATTCTACCAAAATACCCTAATTTTTGCTGATCGCCGGAAAAGCAGTAGTGGGTCAGTTTGCATTACCCACCCTTCGACCCTTCGACTCCGCTCCCTTCGTTCCTCAGGACAGGCAGGCTCAGGGTGACACGCTTTTTCTTTGTCATGCTGAGCTTGCCTGCCACCTTTAGGTGGTCGAAGCATGAAGCACACGAAGCAATGGAATATTCACAATGACCCACTACCGGAAAAGTAACTTTCGGAATGCTCCCCCGTATACGTTGGTACCGTGAGCGCCCTCGCCTGCGGGATTGCACAGCCGGGGGCGGCTATGCTACCACCTACTTTCGGTATGCGCCCCCATGATACAATCGCCTTTGACATGAAAGTTTTGCTTGTAAACCCCCCGTATAAAACCGACCTCGGAAACGGCACGGAGCGCTTTTTCGTGCGCGCGGGAAGCAGGTGGCCTTTTTCGATGGTAAAAAAGATCGGGCGAAAGCCAGATTACTACATGCCCTTTCCGTTCTTCATGGCTTATTCAGCCGCGGTCTTGCGCGAAAACGGGGTCGAGGCGCGGGTG
>JAZFVB010000326.1:0-6258 GCA_036447515.1 Nitrospinota bacterium | reverse complement strand
GATGAAGTACGTTACGACGAGAATGAACATCACCAAGTATGTGCCAAGTTGCCTAATAAGCGCGTCGTCGAGGGGACGGCGCGTGTATTTGAACGTGGCCAAGAGCACGAGTATCATCAGCGCGGTGCCGGACGAAAGAGCCGCCGCAATAAAACTTGGCGGAAGAAGCGGCGAATGGTAGAGATCCCGCGCGCCGACGAATGCGAATATCGCGCCCGTGCCGCTGTGAACGAGAACCGCCCAAAACACGGCCAGGAGGCCGAGGTACGGTATCCACTTTTCACGGTTCGTGAACATCGCCCACAAATAAACAAAGCATATCACGATGTACGCCGAATAAAGGATTCCGTTAAGCGAGAAAATCGAACGCGGGTTAAAATTGAAAAAGGGCACTATCACCCTGTCCGGCCGTCCCCAGTCGAGGATTATCGACAACAGCGCGCCAACGAGAAGGAGCGCCGCAAGGAGCGCGGCTAGGCGGGCGAACGGCTTGAACTCGTCCTTGCCGAAAACGGAAGACAGCGCGGAGAGCACAAGCGAACCGGCGCTAAGGCCTATAAGATAGACGGCCATGACGATGGGAAAACCCCACGGCACCTGGTTCGACATGCCGGTAATGTAATGGCCCTTGGAAAACATCGCGTACGATGCCCACACCCCTCCCAGGGAAAGGACGCCGAGTACGGCGACAAGGGCGCCGAAACCGCCGTTCCACCTGCCCTCGATTACGGAAAATGTAATCTTATCTTTATGCATTCAATCCCCTGTAAAATACTTTCGGCTTCAGCCCAAGGTCTACGCGCAGGCCTCGCGGCGCGTGTTCCCTTAGGTATTTCGATATTTCGCTTTCGGGATCGTTAAGGTTTCCAAACAACATCGCCTTTTCGCCCGACATGTTGCACGCCTCGACGCAGGCGGGAAGTTCTCCCTTGTCCACAAGGTGGACGCAGAAGTTGCATTTTTCAACTACTCCCTTGGAGCGCTTTGGCACGTCCTTGTTGGTCCATTCCGTGGTCTTTTTGAATACAAAACTCCGCGCCTTGTAAGGGCAGGCGATCATGCAGTACCGGCACCCGATGCAAATATGTTTGTCTATCAGCACAATCCCATCCTTGCGCGTAAAGGTGGCGGCAACGGGGCATACGTGCTGGCACGGCGGGTATTCGCAGTGATTGCAAAGTAGTGGAAGCGAAAAGCTCTTTGCCCCTTCGATCTTCGGCGTAACCTTTACCTTGCGTATCCAGTACGCGTCGAATCGATTGTCGCCAAAGAGGGGAACATTGTTTTCCGTCCTGCATGCCTGGGTGCACGCGGTGCATTCCTCCGTGCATCGGTTTGCGTCTATTACCATCCCCCAGAAGTTTTTGGAAGACGCGCGGGATTCTTCGTTCTCGCCAGCCATTACCTGTATCAGCGTTATCCCCGGGGCAATTACCGTTCCGGCAAGAACCGCAGTTCCGCCTTTTAAAAACTTCCGTCTGTCAATATCACTCATACTCTTTCCTTATGGAAGCCTCATGGCATGTAATGGCATCCGAAACATTCAGGTTTGGCGCCGGCGTATTCGTGGCACTTGTCGCAGAATTCGGCGCGTTTTGTATGGCACGTCTTGCAGTTGCTTAGCGTTTGTGTAACTTTCCTTACGCCTTCACGCACAACATCGTCGCGCACGTGAAGCAAAAGCTTCATGTGGTTTGCGCGCATGTAATCGGTGTCTTCAATGCACTTTTCCGCGTTTGTGGGAAGGACAAGTTTCGGCATCGTCGTCTCTCCAAAAAACCCGTTTGAGACGGCGGAATATATCATGGGCGAAAGGAGCACGACGAATAGAACCACCATTACGATAATGCCGGATTTTTTCTCGCCTATCACTTGTTATCCCCAAGGATTATCGCGTTACTTACCAATTGGTGGACGCCGCCCACAACGTCCATATCGATGCCGTAATAGGGCAGGGTCTTCCCGAACTGCGCCTTGCAGATCGCGCATATCATCGCCATGAAGTTCACACCGTGGCTTTCGGTGACTTCCTTAAGAGCCGCGGCCCTCGGGGCAGTTCCCTTAACCCTGAGTTCAATGATTTCGTCCGTCAAAAGGCCGCCGCCTCCGCCACAGCAAAACGTCCGTTCTTTAATAGTATCCGGACGCATTTCCACGTACTTGTTGCACGACGCTTTTATTATTTCGCGGGGTATATCGAACTGCCCGCCGGGATTATCGCCCATGCGGGAAGCGCGCGCGACGTTGCACGAATCGTGCATTGTAACGACGAATTCGTCGTTCGCGCTCTTATCCATTTTTATGACGTTGTCTTTAATCAAGCCGTTGGTGAATTCGCATATGTGCTGCGGCGCGGGATAGCGGGGATCGAGGAAATCGAACGGCCCGTTAAATGTGTTCCAGAAACTGTAAGCGACGCGCCACGCATGGCCGCATTCGCCCACTATTATCCTTTTGACTTTCAGTTCGCGCGCGGCGTCCACTATCCGCTTTGCGACCTTTTTCGTGTTTTCGTAACTGCCGATGAACATGCCGAAGTTTGCGAATTCCGACGCGTAAGAACTGAACGTAAATGAAATTCCTGCGGCATGAAACACCTTTGCATAACCGGTAAGGGAAAATATATGCGGCTCGCTGAAAAAATCGGCGCTTGGCACGATCATAAGGACATCGGCGCCCACCACGTCCAGCGGGAACTTAACCGGTATTCCGCATTCCTCCTCGACGTCCTCTTCCATGAACTCAAGGGTGCCGCCCAGCGCTTTTTGGGGAATTCCCAAATTATTGCCAAGCGTATGGACTTTCGCTATGATTTCGTTCGTGTATTTCATGCCGACGCCTATCGAATCGAGTATTTCGCGCGCGGCCATCGATATCTCCGCCGTGTCGATTCCAAACGGGCAGAATACCGAGCACCTCCGGCATTGCGAGCACTGGTGGAAATAGGTGATCCATTCCTTAAGCACGTCTTCGGAAAGCTCGCTCGCGTTAACCATGCCGCCCATTATCTTTCCGGCTGGCGTGAAATATTTCCTGTAAACTTTACGCATGATTTCCTGTCTGGCGGCGGGCATATTTTTCGGGTCGGCGGTTCCGAGGAAGTAGTGGCATTTGTCGAGGCACGATCCGCATTTAACGCATGAATCTAGGAAAACGCGCAGCGATTTGTATTTGCCTAAAAGTTCGCCGAATTTTTGTATAGCGGCTTCCTGCCAGTTGTCTACCAGCTTGCCGGGAAATCCCAGCGGGATATTGTGATCTTCTTTTGCGGGGTGGCATTGCAGGTGCGCGGATGCGCCTTCTTTTATTTTTGGCGCGGTATATATTTCTTCAAGGTCGGGTATCTCGAAATCCGCCATTTATCCCTCTTTATTTGAAGCCCATGCGGTAACGTGCCGGACTTCGCGCGGGTTATCCACCTGAGTGTTTGTGGGGCTGAAAAATATTCCGCCCGCATGAACGAGCTTGCTGAACGGGAAATAAAACGCCAGCACAAGTATTAGCGTGTAGTGAAAAATAAAGATCGGTTGTGTCGGTATGTTCTGTGGCGAAAGCAGGACCAGACCCATGATGAACGCTTTAACCGAAGCAACGTCGGCGCGAAAAAGGATTTTAAGGGCTATGCCGGAAAGCCCGATTAAGAGCAGGAGCCCGAGTATGAACGAGTCCGACATCGCCGATATGTACGCTACGCGGTCGACCGCGCTTCGGCGTATCCAAAGATAAATAATCGGCAACGGCAGGAGAGCCGACAGGTACCATATCAGGTATTGTATGCCCGCCAGCGCATGAGGCGCAGGTTCCATAAAGAACCTCAAGTGCCTTAGCAAAACGAAAACGAGTATCACGTGAAGCGTCCATCCGCCTATCCACGTCCACTTGTTCCCCTTGAAAAGCCCGTCGAACGTGGAGATAGAAATAATGTTTGCCCATATAACGCCGCCTGCGGTCGTCGGCTGGGGCGTGGCGGGGATTTTAAGAGGGGAGGGCGTAGCGGCGAAACTCCATACCTTGTAAAAAAGCCCGCCGAAAAATACGATGGCCGCCGCGTAACTAAGCAAAATGTAAAGTATCGAAAGAAAAGACAATCCACCCACCCTTTTTACCGTCTCCTTATTTTACCGGGCCGTTTATACGCAGCCGGTGGGCTTGGGCAACCCCGCTATTTTGCAAGCCTGTTTTGCCGGGCCTGCGGGATAAAGCTGGTAGAGGTATTTCGTGTTGCCTTTTTCCTTGCCGAGTTTTTTGCCCATTGCCTTTGTAAGTATGCGGATCATCGGCGCGATCTTGTATTCATCGTAGTATTCGCGCAGGAAATTCACCACTTCCCAATGAGCGTCGGACATCTCGAGGCCTTCTTCCTTGGCAAGGAAGAGCCCGATGTCCTTAGTCCAGTTTGTTGTGTCTGTAAGGTATCCTTCTTCATCCGTATCATAGGAAACCCCGTTAATTTCTATGGCTGACATATACTGTACCTCCTAAATTTATGGTTGCCTTCATCATTATTTTATTGCCTCAAATGCCGTAATGCGCGTCCGCAATGATTCAGGATACGATACTTCGCGTGCGAACGAAACAAACGATTTCGCCCAATTCCGGCAGCCAAGGTGATGCAGGTGCGCAAAAGACGCCAGCGTGTTTTTGTAAACTATGCCGTCGTGCTTGCCGTCGATGCCGTTTCCGCGCAGTACATTGTACGCAAAATCGGAATGGTTCAGGCCGACCACCTCGCCGTAGTGAAACTCATGCGCCCTGATTTTACCGCTTCCTTTTACAAAAGGGGATTTGCCGGTGTTTTCCAGCTCCATGTATCCGTGCCCTTTGGGCTTTTTTCGCACAATAATATCGAAGTCAAGCGCTCCGGCCATCCGGCGCGTTTTGCCGTTCGTATTGCCGTTCGTTTTGCTGTTCCATGATATGCTTTTTCCGAGATACATAAGCCCCCCGCATTCGGCGTAAACGGGCATTCCGTTTTCAACCGCCAGCCGCACGTCCATTCTCATCGCTTCGTTCCGTTCAAGCTCTTCCATGAGGGTTTCCGGAAAACCGCCGCCGATGTACAGCGCGTCCAGGCCATCCGGGAGGCGGGAATCGTTTATCGAATTTACAGGAACAATACGCGCCCCCTCGTTTTGCAGGGCTTCCAAATTTTCCGGGTAGTAGAAAGTAAAAGCCCTGTCCATCATCACGCCGATATTGACCGGCCTGCCGGAAACATTTTTAGCGGTTGCATTATATGCCGAAAGTTTCGGGGCGTTACGTGCAATTTCAATCACCTTTTCGACGTCCAGCGAATATGAAACGTGCCTGCGTATGTTTTCAATTACCGGAAGCAAGCGCGCGTCTTCCTTTACCGGAATAAGTCCCAGGTGCCTTTCCATTATTTCCATGTCGGCCGTCTTGCGAATGCACCCCAGCAGTGGGATGTCGGAATATTTTTCAATTGCGGCTTTAAGCTTCGATTCGTGCCGCGCGCTGTTGACCTTGTTGAGTATCACGCCCGCTATGCCGGTATCCGGCTCGAACGTCTTGTAGCCCAGCAGAAGGGGCGCGATACCGCGCGTTATCCTGCTTGCATCGACAACCAGTATTACGGGAGCTTTTAGTTTTCTTGCAAGGTTGGCGGTGGAGCCGCTTCCGTCGGTTTCGATAGAATCGAAAAGGCCCTTGTTGCCTTCAATTACGCTGAGTTCCGCCTTTGCGGCGTTCCTTTTGAAAACCGCCTCAACGTTTTCCCATCCCATCATGAAGTAATCGAGGTTATGGCATTGGGCGTTGGCCGCCGCGGCAAGCCACATGGGGTCTATGTAATCCGGCCCCTTTTTGAATGGCTGAACTTTTACGCCTGTTTCGGCAATGGAAGCCAACAGCCCGATCGATGTAACCGTTTTTCCCGAACTCTTGTGCGCGGCTGAAATAACGACGCGCGGGTAAGGCAATGCGGCCGTAAATGAAACCGCGCGGGTTGAAGACGGCATAACCTTCATAGTCATTTTACAATCCCATTCCCATCTTGATGTATCCGCATGGGCAGGTTTCGTAGCAGACGTGGCATCCGTTGCACCTTGTGTAGTCGGTGAACATCACCCTGCCCTTGGGGCGTTTCAGGCTTCTGTGTATCGCGTCACGCGGACACATGATCCTGCACTCGTCGCACACCGAGCAAAGCCCGCAACTCATGCACCGTTGTGATTCGGCAAGCGCCTGTTCCGCGCTAAGGGTCTGGTTGACTTCCTCGAAGCCGTGTATCCGCTCTTC
>JAZFVB010000325.1:0-2875 GCA_036447515.1 Nitrospinota bacterium | reverse complement strand
ACCCTGTCGTGAATCGAAAGGATTTCACCTTCGTCCGCCTTCTTGCCGGACAACGCATCGATAATCTTTTGGTGGTATTCTTCCGGCCTTCGCGCCAGCACGTTGCTTAGGTTGAAAGCGGCGGGCTTGAAATCTATTTCGGCAAGTGTCGCGCCGCGTGAAGGGTCAAGCAGTACGAAGAGTTCCGGCGTTTCCACCACCGCCTCGCGGTTCCGGCTTTTCGAGAAATCGCCGATATTGATTTCCGTCCAATATTTATCTTTGTGGAGGATTTTGTCGGCGGCTTTGCCGGCCTCTATCAGATGCGAATGCACGGCGTGGCGCAGGTTGCTTAGGTACAGCCCTCCGAAAAGGCCGTGCCAGTAAGGGCAGTTGCACTGGCCCCGGTAGAGTTCGCGCCGCATCGTTTTGATCTTTTCGACGGCCTTTTTCGACTTCGATTTTTTTTCCGCGCGTTTTATCCTGTTCGACATATAAATCATTTTCTTGTGCATCCGGTTGCTTTCCTCGTATTTCACCAGGAAGTTGTCCCAAACTCCGCCGCGCAGAAAACTTTTAAACTCTTCGTTGCGCTCTTCTTTTTCCAGTTTCTTTAAAAGTTTTGAATACTCGATTCCTTTCTGGACGGGAAGCGACCAGTGCGTCATCTCCTCGTAGGAGGCCATCGGCAGGTACACCCTGTCGCGCGGCGGGAAGCGGTCGAGGTAATCGGAATATGTAATCGTCTCCACGATGCCCGTGTTTTCCGAAAGCATCGTTAAGAACCTTTCGAGCCATTTTTTGCCGAAAACCCACTCATGCGTTTCCGGCCATACGCCGAACTTCTCGCCGTCATCCCCGTAGGTCACGCCGGTGGAGCCGTATTTTTGCAAAAGGCCTTTGAAGTATTCTAGGGTTTCTTCCGGCTGCTTGAACGGAATCGAGTAGCGCAGGAATTTATCTATGGGGAATATAGCCGTCGTGCTGCCGTGCCGTTCGGTTACGTAGTAGCCGAACATGTTTTCCTCGGACAGCCCCGCGAAGTAGAAGTGCGTATCGTCCAGCAGTGTATATTCCAGACCGGCGGCCGAAAGGACGCGGGGCAACGCGGGGTCCCATATCCTTTCGGCAAGCCACGCGCCGCGCGGCCGCACGCCGAACCTTTTTTCCACCCACCGGTTCATCATTTCCAGCTGACCGATAGCGTCTCCTTCCGGCAAGGTGGAAAGGATCGGCTCGTAAAACCCTCCGCCGAGTATTTCCACGCGTCCTTCGGCCACCATATCGCCCACGGCATCCAGGTATTCGGGCCGGTTCTTCTCAATCCATTCCAAAAGGCATCCGCTGTGATGAAGGGCGAAGCGCATTGCCGGGAACTTTTTAAAAGTTTCGATTATCGGCAGGTAGCTCTTTTCGTACGCCTCGCGCAAAACGTGCTCGAAATTGCCAATCGGCTGGTGGTTGTGGAGGCCGAAGAGGAAATGTATTTTGCCCAATTGCCTTCAGAGAATCTCTTTTTTGTATATAACGACTATGCCCGAATCGGTGACCGTGAACCGTTTCCTGTCCTTTTCCAGGTCGTAGCCTATTTCCGTTTTCGGCGGCACATCGACGTATTTGTCAATTATCGCCTTCTTTATTTTGCAGTGCCTGCCGATGTTCACGCCCTCCATCAGGATGGACTCTTCGACATCGCAATAGGAGTTTATCCTTACGTTGGGCGAGAGGATACACCTGTGCAGCTTGCCCCCGCTTATTACGCACCCTTCGGAAACCAGCGAATCGGTGGCTATGCCCAGCCTTTGGGTTTCCTCGTCGGCGAAGACGAACTTCGCGGGGGGGTTGAAATGTGAAAACGTCCTCAAGGGCCACTGCCTGTTGTAAAGGTCTATCACCGGCGCCACTTCCACAAGGTCCATCGATGCGTTGAAGTATTCGTCTATGCTTCCAACGTCGCGCCAGTAGACTTTTTCCTCTTCTTTCTGGCCGGGGACCTTGTTTCTGGAAAAGTCGTAAGCGTAAACGTGCCCGGTTCTGTATTTGCCGGTTATTATGTTTTTCCCGAAATCGTGATCGGTTTCCATGGCGGCGTCTTCCTTAACCCAGTCGATCAGGGATTCGCGCTTGAAAATGTAGTTCCCCATCGAAACAAGGGCCAAATCGGGCTTTCCGGGGATAGGGGTAGGGTTTTCGGGTTTTTCCTGAAAGCCCGTTATCCGCCAGTTCTCGTCTATTTCTATTACGCCATACGAACGCGCGATATCCAGCGGTTTCGGTATGGCCGCTATTGTCAGTTCGGCGTCCTTTTCAATGTGGTAATAAAGCATCTGGCGCACGTCCATGCGGTATATGTGATCCCCGCCGAAGACGCATACGAATTCCGGGTTTTCGTCGTATACGAGGTTAAGGTTCTGGTAGATAGCGTCCGCTGTGCCCATGTACCACTTCCTGCCGGTGCGCATCTGCGCCGGAACCGGATCAATGTAAAAGCCGTGTTGCGGCGCAATCTGCCATCCCCTGGCAAGATGGCGGTTAAGGGAATCCGACTTGAACTGCGTGAGTATCTTTATATTAAGTATTCTCGAATTCAGGAAGTTGCTGAGCACGAAGTCTATTATCCTGTATCTGCCGCCGAACGGGACGGCCGGTTTTGCGCGGTCTTTCGTAAGCGGCCAAAGTCTTTCGCCCTGTCCGCCGGCTAGTATCATAGCTAGAACCTGCAATCGGCCTCCTCTTTAATAAATTAACCTCGGTTTTTCATGAGTTTAACAGGTTTCGTACCGCGATGCCTTATAAAAACTAAAATATCCTAAGCTTATATACTTAAGGTAAAATGTAAGTGTGCCGATAAGAATATAAGGAGAGCGAATATGTACGTAGGAAAAATAAACCGGCT
>JAZFVB010000324.1:0-7922 GCA_036447515.1 Nitrospinota bacterium | reverse complement strand
AGTACCGCCGCCAGGCACGCCACCGAGAAAAAAAACAGTCCCATTACGACGGGGATCTTTTTAATATGTGAGGTAGTCATCTGGCGTCACCCAAGACGTTGCCCCAGTTTATCCGGCCTTCGCTTGCGGTCTGCTCCACCGTATGCACGATGCCCGCGATGTTTTTGCTGGCTTCCGATTTCGGAAACGCCTCGCAGAAGAGCCTTTGCCTCCGGACGGCGGAGGATACGGCGGTATCGAACACAATGTGCCCAAGGAAATCTATCTTTATGCCCAGCTTGAACTTGTCGGCCACCATTGCAAGCCTTTGATAGACGTTTATCGCCTCTTTCCTGTCGCGCACGGAATTGACAATCAGCTTGAAGCCTTGCACCCTGTAATCGCGCGAGAGCACTTTCATGACCGCGTAGGCGTCCGAAAACGACGTCGGCTCCGGCGAGGCTACCACCGCGACATCCTGCGCCGCCGAACAGAAGAACATCACGTTGGCGGAAATGCCCGCGCCTATGTCGAACAGTATGTAGTCGAAATCTTTTTGCAGGACTTCCAGTTCGGACTTCAGCACCATTTTTTCTTCCGTCGTTATTTCGCTGTATTTTTTATTGCCTGTGGATGCGGCCAGAATTTTTATGTTCGACGGGCCGTCTACCAGTATGTCCTTCAGCCTTTTCGATCCCGTAAGGACGTGGCCCACGTTGAACCTTGGCGCCAGCCCAAGGAGGATGTGTATGTTTCCAAGGCCCATGTCGGCGTCGAACACCAGCACACGTCTGCCTTTTTTTGCAAGTACGAAAGCCATGTTCGCAACAATGTTGGTTTTGCCCACGCCGCCCTTGCCGCTGGCAACGGCAATGCCTTTTAAGTGCTGGCTGAGCGTGCCGGCGTTTTCCGGAGTTTTCTTAAGTTTTCTCAGTGTCCCAGCCTGGTCCATAAATCATTTCTCCTTGATTATGACATTTTCCGATCAATTATTACCACATCGAACCTCTTCATCACGTTTCCCTTTTGAATATGCGCGCGGCCAGCTTTTCGGGGGATGCCTTTTCGATATCCTCCGGCACCCTCTGTCCGGTTGTGCAGTAAATGAGGGGCAGGCCGGTTTTCAGGTTGAGGTTTATAACGTTTCCGGGTTGGGCGGCCTCGTCCAGCTTTGTGAATATAAGGCCCGAAATCGGCGCCACGCCGAAGTTCCTCGCCGCTTCGTCCAGAGTTTTCGCGTCGGACGCCGCGGAGAGGACGAGGTAGTTTTCAATAAGTTCGTCTTCGCCGAGAAACGCCGCCAGCTCGTCCAGCTTTTTGGAATCGCGCTGGCTCCTTCCGGCGGTATCGATCAATACGACGTCCTTCCCGCCAAAGGCCTTTAGCGCATGTGCAAAGTCGTCCGGCGTAAGAACGACCTTAATAGGAATGTTCAGTATCTCGGCGTAAATTTTTATCTGTTCGACGGCGGCTATGCGGTAGGTATCTATCGTAATCAGCCCTACCCTGGCGCCCTTGAGGGTGAGTTCGGCGGCTATTTTTGCAAGCGTTGTCGTCTTGCCCACACCGGTGGGGCCGATCAGCGATACAACCCTCGGCCCGCCGCCAAGCGGCGTTACGGGATCGCCTGTTATCATCGCCTCTCCGATTTTTTCGATGACGTGATTTACGATGTGTTTTAAATCCGGCTCCCTTTGGCCGGGGATGCTTTCCTTTACTTCGTGAACGAGTTTCAGCGCAAACTCCGGCTCAATGCCTCTTTCAACCATCCGCCTGTAACAGACAAGGAAGTTGGGACCGAGTTTTGACCCTTTAAGGAAATCGGATTCTTCCAGCATGAACGACGCCAGCGATTTTATTTCCATCAGTTCGTCGGCCAGGTTCGCCGCTTTTTGCAGTTCCGACCTGCCGAGCGCGCCCGCCGAAGTCGAAGCGGCTATGAGTTCTTTTAAGTCCCTTATTTCGTCGCGCAACGGATCGAGCGCGGAAATAACGCCTTCCATCTTCCTTTCCGTGTCCCATTGGGGCGCCGCCTTTCTTTTCGCGGCGCTTTCGATATTTTCGTATTCGATTTCCCGTAGCTTTCTACCTTGCTCTCCGGCACGCCCTTCGGCGCCTTTTTCCATCGCGCCTTCGTCGAGCGCGGCTGTTACTTCCACGACGGGCCTTGCGAAAAGTCCGAAAGCGCCGGCGCCTTTCTTTATTTCCCTGTGGCTTAGTATTACGGCGGTTTTTCCCATCTCCACCTTGACGCGGCTGAGGGCCTCTTTCATGTTTACGGCTTCAAATTTCTTTACAAGCATTTTTTATAACCCCACTGTTCCTAAAGTTTCTATATTTGCATCAGGCGTTATTTCGTTTTGCGAAAGGATCGCAAGGTTCGGAATGAACCGTTCCGTAAGGCGCCTCAGGTGGATCCTTATGGACGGCGAGGTAACCAGCACCGGTTGGTAGTTGAGCATTGTGAATTTTTCAATTTCCTTTTTCAGCAGGTCGATCAGCTTTTGCGCCGCTATCGGTTCCATCGCAAGGTAGCTTCCATGCTGTGTCTGCTTTATAGATTCCGCAACGTTGTCTTCTGTTTCCTTTGCAAGGGTCATTACCGGCAGCTTGCCTTCATCGGTAAGGTACTGCATCGTAATCGGCCTCGAAAGGGCGGAGCGGACGTATTCGCTGAGGATGTCCGTATCTTTTGTTACGCTTCCCCAGTCGGCCAGCGTTTCCAGCACCGTGCCGATGTCGCGTATGGAGATATTTTCCTTCAGGAGATTTTGCATGACCTTTTGCACCTGGCCGAGTGTGAGTATGTTCGGCACCAGTTCGTCCACAACCTTAGGCGAGAGTTCCTTGTAGTTGTCGAGTAGCGAACTTACTTCCTGCCGGCCGAGGAGTTCGTGCCCATGCGTCTTTATTATTTCCTTTATGTGCGTGGTAAGGACGGTTGACACTTCCACGACTGTATATCCGGCGGCTTTTGCGCGTTCCTTGTTAGCCTCCGATATCCAAAGGGCAGGCAGGCCGAACGTCGGTTCCACCGTATTCGTGCCGGGTATCGGCTCCACGCCGGTTCCCGGGTCCATCGCCAGCAGGTGGTTCATCCACAGTTCGCCGCCGGCTACCTTTACGCCTTTTATGAGCATGGTGTACTCGTTTGGCTTGAGCTGCAGGTTGTCGCGGATATGAAGGGGCGGCACTATAAAGCCGAGTTCCAGCGCGAACTGCCTGCGGATCGACTTGATCCTGTCCAGCAGCTCGCCGTCCTGCGAAGCGTCCACCAGCGGTATTAGCTCGTAGCCGATTTCGAGTTCCATCGTATCGAGGGGAAGGAGCGACTCCACGCGTTCCGTAACGGGCTTTTGTGCCTCGGCCTCGGCCTCGGCGATTGTGGCTTGCGAGAGTTCCTCTTCCGCCTGGTAGGTGAGATACGCCACCGTTCCGGCGATAGCGGAAAGGAAGAAAAACGCCACATGCGGCAGACCGGGTATTATTCCGAAAAACGCCAGAACGCCGGAAGCCAGCGCAAAGGCGCGGGGATGTACAAGCAACTGTCTGGCGATATCGCTTCCCATGTCCGATTCGGAAGCGGCGCGGGTAACGACAAGGCCGGAGGCAGTGGAAATCACCAGCGCGGGTATCTGGCTTACCAAACCGTCGCCGATGGTAAGGAGCGTGTAAACGCCCATCGCGTCGGTTACCGTCATTCCCTGTTGGAAGATGCCGATGGCCAGCCCGCCGATCACGTTTACGATAGTTATAAAGATGCCCGCGATGGCGTCGCCCCTTACGAACCGGATAGCGCCGTCCATGGAGCCGTAGAAATCGGCTTCATCTTCGAGTTTTTTCCTACGCGCCCGCGCCTGGTCTTCGTTTATGAGGCCGGCGTTCAGGTCGGCGTCGATAGCCATCTGCTTGCCGGGGATGGAGTCCAGGGTGAACCTTGCCGCAACTTCCGAAGTCCTTACCGAACCCTTGGTGATGACGATGAAGTTGATAAGGATGAGGATCACGAATATAACCGCGCCCACGATGTAATTGCCGCCTACCACGAACCCGCCGAAGGCTTCTATAACCTTGCCGGCAGCGTCGGTGCCTTCGTGCCCGTGAAGAAGTATAAGGCGCGTGGTGGCTACGTTTAGCGCCAGCCTGAACAAAGTAACTATGAGGAGGACGGAAGGGAACGCGGCGAACTCCAGGACGGTTTTCATGTAGATAGAGACCATCATTATGATCATCGCCCCGGTTATAGAAAGGGCGAGGAGAAAGTCCATAAAGATGGGGTGTACGGGAATGACCATCACGATGATGATGACTACCAGTATTAGGGCCAGTCCGAAGTCGCTGTGCTTGGCAAATCCCGGCAATTTTTTTTCAGTCGCCAATTTTCACCTCACCTGCCGTCAAAGTCCTGACGCAAAATCGTTCTGTCTTCATTTTCCTGTCTATCTCGTTCCTTTCCAGTTCCTATTTAACCGTTTGTTTTATTTACCGTTCCCTTTCAATTTGTAAACATACGCCAATATTTCCGCAATCGCCTTAAACAATTCTTCGGGTATCGATTGCCCTATAGCTATAGTCTTAAACAATATCCTTGCCAAAGGCTTGTCTTCCATAAGGGGTACGTCGTTTTCCCTGGCAATTTCCTTGATTTTTTGCGCCACCAGCCCCGCGCCTTTCGCAATTACGGTGGGCGCGCCCATTTTCGCCCTGTCGTACGCGAGGGCTACGGCAAGGTGCGTGGGGTTTGTTATAACGACGTCGGCCTTGGGCACTTCCGCCATCATCCTTCGCCTTGCCATCTGCATCTGCGTCTGCCTGATTCTCTGCTTTATTATCGGATCGCCCTCGGTTTCCTTCCTTTCGTCCTTGACCTCCTGTTTTGTCATCATCAGGTTTTCTTTGAACTGATATTTCTGAAAGGCGAAATCTATCACCGAGACCACGATCATGAAAAGGAGGATGTAAAAGACCAGCTTTAAGGAAACAAGCCCGATGAACCAGATGATATGCTCCACGCTCTGGTCGCTGAGCCTCGGGATGTTCTCCCACTCGCTCATGATGACCTTGTAAACGATGTAGCTGAAGATGCCTATCTTCGACAGGGACTTAAAAAGTTCCATCACGGCGGTCTTGCTGAACATTCTGCTTACACCCTTGATGGGATTAAGTTTCGCCCACTTGGGCATCATCGGGTCGAGCGTCAGTATGAACCCGCCATTTTGAGCCATTATCGTTATAATGCTGACAATTGTCACGGCGGCCATTATCGGGCCGACTATAAAGAACGTTGCTTTGGCGTAATAGATCACGAGGGGCCTCATGGACGAAACGCTAATCTCGTATGACGCGCTTTGCGAAAAGCCGTACGACATGAACTTCAGGATGTTTTCATACATCCAGCCGCTTGTGCCGTAAAGCATCGATATTGCCGTAAGGAGCACAAATGTGGAAGTAACTTCCTTGCTGGTCGCCGTGCGCCCCTTGCTAAAAGAGTCTTCGCGTTTTTTATCTGTCGGTTCTTCGGTTTTCTGATCTTTGTCTTCAGCCATTTACGCCTTCCCTTACATAAGGAGCATCAGCGCCGAAAGGTTTGTGTAAAGCCCCAGCACCGAAAGCTTGAAGAAGTACAAAAATATCGGCAACGTTGCGCCCAGCATAAAAAGCCCAATTCCTATCTGTAGCGGGAAACCGACTATAAAAACGTTTATCTGCGGCACGGTACGCGCCACGAGGCCCAGCCCGACGTTAAGGAACAGGAGCGTTGCCATTATCGGAGCACCGAGCTTCACTGCGGTTATGAAAACATTTTTTGTAAGGAGCAGCATCATGTCCATCAGTCCCGCCTGTGGAGTGAAGCCAAAGACGGGAATCAGGCTGAAACTTTTCGCGGCTGAAAAAATCAGCCAGTGATGGCCGTTTATCGCCAGAAAAATAAGGAGCGCGACAATATTCTGGAACTGCGCGGTGATCGATACCTGCGAATTGGTGGCGGGATCCATCACGTTAACTATCGCAAAGCCCATCTGGAAGCCGATCATCTGTCCCGCCACCTGTACGGCGGTAAATATGAGCTGCGTGGCGAAACCGATGATCAGCCCTATTGCCAGCTCTCCGGTAAGCATTACGGCAAACTCGAATACCGACATGGTCAGGTCGATAGGCGGCAGGTCGGTAACGGTGAACACTATGTACGATGTAACCGCAATCAGCCCGATGCGTGCCTGCGTGGGAATATTGCCGGAGCCGAAAACAGGCATCGTCATAAGAAGCGCGCTCATCCGCACGAGCACCATCAAAAAGCCTATGAAGGACGCTATGTCGAAATTGTTGAAGAGCGTCACTTTTCAGCCCTTGCGAATCATTTTATGTGTAAGGGCAGGTTTATAAGTATATCGGCGGTGAAGGAGATCATTATCTGCATCATCCAGGGGAAAAAGAGGATGATGGCCAGCATTACGCCAAGAATCTTGGGGATGAACGTAAGCGTCATCTCCTGTATGGAAGTTACCGCCTGAAATATCGATACCGCCACGCCGATTACAAGGCCAAAGCCCAGCATCGGCATCGAAAGCATTATCGTTATCTCCAGCGCCTTGCGGGCGAAATCGATGACAAATTCCGGAGTCATATCACCTTACCTCAATAAAAGCTCTTTACGAGCGATCCAACGATAAGATGCCATCCGTCAACAAGGACGAAAAGCATCAGCTTGAACGGAAGCGATATCATGATCGGCGGAAGCATCATCATGCCCATGCTCATAAGGACCGAGGCTATTACCATATCCAGAACCAGAAAGGGCACGTATATCATGAAACCTATCTGGAATGCCGTGCGCAGTTCGCTGATGATGAAGGCCGGTACGATTACATGCGTGGGGATGTCCTCCACCGTTTCCGGCCGCTGTATGCCCGAAAGGTTTACAAAAAGCCCCAGGTCTTTTTCGCGTACCTGTTTCAGCATGAAATTCCTTATGGGGGCTACGCCGATATTCAGCGCCGTCTCCTGGTCTATTTCACTGTTGATGTACGGTTGCAGGGCGTTCTGGTTTATATGTATGAATACCGGCGACATGATGAAAAACGTGAGGAATAGCGAAAGCCCCACAATCATCTGGTTAGGGGGCATCTGCTGCGTGCCCATCGCCTGCCGCAGGAACGAAAGGACGATTACGATCCGCGCGAAAGAGGTGACCATTATGAGGATCGTCGGAGCAAGCGAAAGTATGGTGAGAATGAAGAGTATCTTCAGGCTCGTGGCGACCTTCCCCGGTTCCGAAACTTCCTCGACGCCGATGTTTATTGTCGGTATGGACTGCGCATACGAAACGTACGGCAACAGCCCGATTACAAGGGCGGCGATAACCGCGGCCTTGATATAAAAAGTCTTTTTCACTTTTATGCCGTGGCGCCGTTCATCGCCCTAAGGTGCGCCGCTATAGACGCGGCGACGCTGGATACCATTTCATCTTTTGAAGTCCCGTCGTTTGCCGTATCGCTTTCTTTAGACGTTTTCATCGTTTCCGTTTTCATGGAATCAACGTAACTTGCCACCTTTTTGGCGAAGGCGGGGTTTACCTTTTGTTTTATTTTTTTAATGCCCGAAAGGAACGGGAGCCTTTTGAACATGCCGTTTGGCCTGTCCGGCAGCCTGTGGGCGAACCGTAATTCCTCTATCTTGTCCTCGTCCGTGTAGCGGGCAAGGAGGTTGATGCTCTCGTTGGCTACGCCAAGCACCAGTATCTCGCCGGCCAGCTCGATTATCGTCACGGTTTTCTTTACTCCGATGTGATGGCTGGAAAGAACCTTCAACTGCTTTTTCGAGCCCAGAGAGCCTTCCATCGCGTTCAGGTACTTCCTCGCGCCGAAAGAGACGATAAGCACAAGCGCCAGCACGATGGCAAGCGCGCTTCCGACCTTTACAACCGCTTCGCCCAGCGAAGGGAT
>JAZFVB010000323.1:0-13494 GCA_036447515.1 Nitrospinota bacterium | reverse complement strand
CGCGCTTTTGAAGACCGGCAGCGCGTACTACGCGCCGGGCGCATCGGTGGGCGTTATGGTCGAATCGATCGTAAGGGACTCGAAGAGGGTGGTTTCGTGCCCCGCATGGCTGGAAGGGGAATACGGCTTGAAAGATATCTTTATGGGCGTTCCTTGCGTTTTGGGCAAAAACGGCATCGAGAAGATTTTTGAGCTAAAGCTCACCGACAAAGAACAGTCCCAGCTGAACAAATCCGCCGACGGCGTGAGAAAGAGCATATCCGAACTGAAAGTGTAGATTTGCCCTAATTTTGTAAGTGCAAGCGCCTGAGCGAAGCGAGGGTTCTCGCCACCTTTAGGTGGTCACGCTTGCACTCCATCACCACTAAAGGGCGACAGGTAGTGCGAGACGCATGTGGCTACCGGAAAAGCCAAATTGTCAAGCCTGACCCAATTATATGGAGTAGAATGGGGGTAATAAAATAGCCCAGTTGGGCAAATGCCTAAACAAAGGATATGATTAAAATCTCGCCAAAACAAATTAAAGGGCAATGGGATGACGGCTTTGCCTTAGATTTTCATACGGTCAGTAGCGATTTCGTCGGGTACGATGAGTACGGTCAAAAATGTTTTGACACCAAACGTACAGCGATTGGTGAACTCTTATACAAATTAAAGTACGGAAAAGATCAAACAGTGGTAGAAGAGATCGCAACAACAGCTGCAGATTTTGTCAAGTCGAAGTCTTGGCTGATAGATTTGGTTACAGCCGTGCCGCCGTCAAGCAGGCGCCAGTTTCAACCCGTTATCGTCTTAGCAAAACGATTGGCTGAAGTCTTGCGCATTGCCTTTTGCAATGATTGCATAACAAAAACCAAAAATACTCCAGCATTGAAAAATGTCTTTGACTTTCAAAAGCGTAAAGACATACTTGATGGCGTATTTCAAGTAAATTACAATAAGGCCAAAGGAAAAAATGTGCTTTTGGTTGACGATTTATATCGTTCTGGTGCTACGATGAATGAAGTGTCTTCTGAACTTCATAGCGCAGGAAAGGCCTCAAAAATTTTTGCTCTCACGATAACAAAAACTTCGGAGCATAGATGATAAACATATTTTTTGGCGGTTCCCGGAAGTTAGGTAAACTTAACAAAGCCATTAGAGAACGGGCCGACAACATAATGTCCAAGGGCTATCGGGTACTACTTGGAGATGCGAACGGTGCGGATCGGGCAATGCAGAAATATTTGGTCGAAAAATCCTATATGCACGTTTTAGTTTTTTGTGCTGGTAACAATTGTAGGAATAATATTGGAAAATGGGAAACAGAATTTGTTTCAGTTAACAGAGCCCAGAAAGATTTTCAGTACTATGCGATTCGTGATGAGAAGATGAGCAACGAAGCAGATTATGGTTTCATGCTATGGGATGGTAAGAGCAAGGGCACACTTAATAATATCATCAATCTGATAGAGCGAAAAAAACAGATATTAGTTTACTTTTCGCCTAGCAGAAAGTTCTTTACTTTGAAGTCAGATAGCGATCTTGTTGAACTACTATCATCCTGTACACGGCAAGATTTAGAGCGGCTTGAAAAAATGTTGAAAATAAACCAGCGAATTCATCCGGAGCAGTCACAGTTAAATTTTGTCTAATGATTGGGGCAGACTTGATGTTATATTAGTTTTAAAATCAATATGTTGTTCAATTAGATTAATAGGGCAAACTAACCCACTACCGTCCGGAAATCACCATGATTGTTTTATTTTTCAAAGTATGGTTAAATCTTTTCCTTGCAGGCGGGGCTATTGCCCCGGATTAACCTTGCTCCGACGCGGGCTTTTTGGGTCGTTGCGCGGGGTATTAACCGAAAGGAGATATATGTGAGAAAATACGAAACCGTTTACATCGCCGATCCCGAAAAAACCGAGGAGCAGGTGGTCGAACTGACAGAATCGATAAAAGCCTTCCTCGAAAAGGAAGGCGGTACGGTGGAACAGGTCGAGCCGTGGGGTAAAAAGAAGCTTGCCTATACGGTCAAAAAACGGAAATACGGCCATTTCACCCTTTTGCTCCACACCGCTCCCAGCGACATAGTGGTTAAACTGGAAAGGTTTCTAAAGTTCAACGAATCGGTTATCAAGTACCAGACGCTCATACACGACGAACGTTCCGCCCTTAGGCCCTCTATGGCGGACCCGGCCTCATCGCATTATGGCAGGGACTCAAGGTACCAAAGGTAAAGGAGGTTTGAAATGGCAATAAGCCTTAATAAGGTTTTTTTGATGGGTAACCTTACAAGGGACCCCGAACTGAGATACACCCCCGGCGGGCAGGCCGTCTCCACGCTGGGCCTGGCGGTTAATAACAAGTTCACGAAGGACGGCGAGACTAAAGAGGACGTACTGTTTGTCGACATTACCGTGTGGGGAAGGGTGGCGGAAAACTGCGCCGAGTACCTTAAAAAGGGCAGCCCTGTGCTGGTTGAAGGCAGGCTCAAGTACCACACATGGGAGAGCCAGGAGGGGCAGAAAAGGTCGAAGATAGACGTTACCGCCATGTCGGTGCAGTTCCTGCCCTCTTCGAAAGGGGGAGCCGGCAAGGAAAGTTCGCAAGATGAATTCGGAGACGGTGCGCCTCCGCCATCCGACGACGACGTTCCGTTCTAAAAAATGAAATCGAGACAATGCATTTAAAGGGAGAATCAAGTGGTCAGACCATTTAGGAAGAAAAGAAGAAAAAAGAAGCTTTTTAACCAGAAAAAAGTTTGCAGGTTCTGCGTGGATAATATTAGTTTCATCGACTACAAGGACGTAAAAACCCTTCGGTCGCTTACCACCGAGCGCGGAAAGATAATTCCCAGCCGCGTATCGGGCAACTGCGCAAAGCACCAGCGCAAGCTTACACGGGCTATTAAACGCGCGCGCAACATTGCGTTAATGCCCTTTACAACGGAGTTTTAAGGGCCGAAAGCCCTTTAACCGCGGGGACGCGCAACCAGCGCACTTTGTGAGATCTATATGACGGCACGCCACGGCAACGTAATTGAGTTTCTGCATGGTGCGGGGTTCGGCATTATTGCGGCTCCGCTGTTGAGCTTTCTTTTGTTCAGCTCCGCCTTTTTCATTCCCGCGTTCGGATGGGTACTGAGTCTTTTCGCCCCCCTGCCCCTTGTTTACCACTACTTTACGTTCGGCAGACGGGTTTCCCGCATCGCCATGGTTGCGCTGGCCGTCCTGATAGGCATTATTTACGGGTTAAAACTGGGCTTCGTATTCATGCTTACGTACTCCCTGATGGCGATGGTCCTTGCGGAATCGATACTGAGACGCGACCGGATGACAATGTCCGTTGCCGCCGGAGCGGCTATTCCGATGGCGCTTACCGTTTTGTACCTGTGGATATCGCTGCCGGGGCCGGCGTCGGAATTCTATTCGTTGCTTATAGAACAAGTAAAGGCAATGGTCGTGGCAACGATAATTTCCTACGAAAATGCGGGCGTAGGGTCCGAACAGGTGGCCTTCTTGGCCGAAAATTCCGGGCAGATAGCGAAGTGGGTGGTCATGATGATGCCCGGCACGTTCGCCGTCGCATACCTGTCGATGTCTTTGGCCAACTACCTCGGTTACAGGAATTTGCAATCGCGCTGGCCCTTTCTTCCCGCGCCGGATGCGCGTTCGGTTGCATCATGGTCTCCGCCGGAAAAAACGGTCTATATGCTTATAGCGGGATTGATTATGGCGCTTTTACCGGAAACCGCTCTTAAACCCGTCGGGGCCAATCTGCTGATCTTAGGATTTACCGCGTACTCCTTTTCAGGCATTTGCATAATCCAGCATTACTTTGTAAAATCTCATCTTCCCATTTTCATGCGGTGGGCGGCATATGTGCTGATCGCGGTGCAGCCGTTCCTGCTGGTAATGGTCGCAAGTGTGGGGCTGTTTGACCTATGGTTTGATTTTAGGAAACTGAAAAATAAAGACGGGGACTTAAACGATGATGGAATTGATTCTTAAAGAAGACGTGGAAAAACTGGGCGACGCCGGTAGCAAGGTAAAGGTGGCTGGCGGATACGGCCGCAACTACCTTATCCCGCAGGGTCTCGCGCTGGAGGCAACGCCCTCCAACCTCAAAGCGCTCGAAAACCATATGAAAAAGCGCGCCAAAAGGCTGGCCGCCATAAAGTCGCAGGCCGAAGGCCAGGCGGCCGAACTAAACAAAATTCACCTCGCATTTACAAGGAAATCGGGCGTGGAAGGCAAGCTCTTCGGTTCGGTTACCGCCACCGATATCTACAAAGAAATTGAAGCGAAAAACTTCGAGATAGACAAAAGAAAGATATTGCTCGACATGCCCATCAAGGAAGTAGGCGAGCATAAGGTCGGCATAAAGCTCCACCCCGAAGTAACCGCCGAGATAACCGTCGAAATTAAGGCCGAGGCTGAGGAGGCCCCGGTGTTGCCTGTTGAAGACGAAGTCGAACCCGCGCCGGAAGCGCAAGGCGATTCGCCCGAAGAGGCTGAAACCAAGCAGGAAGAAGAACCCGAATAATTTAAGGGCAAATGCCAACGGAACTCAGACCCCGGCAACAAACCGGAATCGGACGGATTCCGCCCCATAACCTTGAGGCCGAACAGTCCGTCCTCGGCGGAATACTCTTCGATAACTCTGCGTTGCCGCGCGCCATAGAATCGCTGAAAACCGGCGAGGAATTCTACAAGCCCGCGCATAAGACGATTTACGCCGCCTACCTGGACCTCTTCAATAAAAGCGAACCGATAGATTTAATGACCGTATCGGAGCGGCTGCGCAAAAATAAGCAGATCGACGAAATCGGGGGCCTGGACTATCTGGCAAGCCTGATGGAGACCTTCCCCACCTCCGCAAACGTGGAGATACACGCCCGGATTGTAAAGGAAAAGGCGCTTCTTAGAAAACTCATAGCAACCGCGGGCGAACTCGTTAACCTCGGCTTCGAGGATACCGAAGACGTAAGCGAAGTAATCGACCGCGCCGAGAAGATGGTCTTCCAACTTTCCGAGGAAAGGATACAGAAAAGTTTTGTGGACATAAAAGAGCTTGTAAACAAAACAAACGACCACCTTGAACAGCTCTACGAAAGAAAGGAACTTATAACGGGCATCCCGACCGGATACAAGAAATTCGACGAAATGACGGCGGGCTTCCAGCCCGGCGACCTTATAATCGTGGCGGGCAGGCCGGCGATGGGAAAGACGGCCATCTGCATAAATATCGCCGAATACCTTGCCATAGACGAAGAAAAGACCGTCGCCTTTTTCTCGCTGGAGATGAGCGCCATGCAGCTTATCCTCCGCATGTTGTCTTCATTAAGCCAAATTTCATTGAGGTTAATCCGTACCGGTTATTGGGGAAAAGACAACTGGTCGAAAATTACAAACGCCGCCGGTGAACTTTACAACGCCAAAATACACATAGACGATTCGCCGATGCAGACAGTTATCGAAATCCGCTCGAAAGCCAGAAGGCTCATGGCCGAAAAGGGGCTCGACATTATAATCATCGACTACCTCCAGCTTTTGCATTCCAGGAATAAAAGTGAAAACCGTAACCTGGAACTCGGCGAGATGACGCGCTCGCTAAAAGGCCTGGCAAGGGAGCTTAACGTGCCCGTTGTCGTAATCTCCCAGCTCTCGCGAAAAGTCGAGGACAGGCCCAACAAAAGGCCCCAGCTTGCCGACTTGAGGGAAAGCGGAAGCATCGAGCAGGATGCGGACCTGGTATGTTTCGTATATAGGGAAGAATATTATTTGAAAAATGAAGACGACCCGCAAAAAAAGGCGGACGCCGAAGGCAAGGCGGATTTAATTATCGCTAAACAAAGGAACGGCCCCACCGGAACGGTACACCTGACGTTCAACAAGGAATGCACAAGGTTCTACAACCCGTCATGGGATACGCCGGAGTTCGAAACCTCAACAGAGGAACAGTAAGACTGCGCGCATGAACCCGCTTAAGGCGCGCATAAGCCTGTCGGCCTACCGGCACAACCTTAAAGCCATACAAAAGATCGTCGGTCCCAACGTGCACATCCTTCCCGTAATAAAGGCCAACGCCTACGGCCACGGCGTACTGCCGCTGGCGAGGGAATCGCTCAAGCAAGGCGTTCCGATGCTGGGGCTGGGAACGCTGGAGGAGGGCCTGGAACTGCGCCGCGCCAAGATAGCCGCACCGATACTCCTATTGGACGGGATATTCAAGCAGCAGGCCAAATCGGCCGTCAAATACCACCTTACGCCCGTGGTAACCGCGCTCGATACGGCAAAAGAGCTTAACCGGCTCGGGAGCCGGGAAAACAGGAAGGTGTCGGTTCACCTTAAATTCGATACGGGCATGAACCGCCTGGGCTTCACGCTGAACGAGGCCGAAAACGCATTAGAGGAAATATCCTCGATGAAAAATATCTTCGTGGAAGGGATAATGACGCACATGGCGTCCTCCTCGGACGCATCGTCGCCGCAGAACGAACTCCAGCTTCGCCGGTTCGAGGCCGTACTCTCGCTTGCAAAAGACGCCGGGCTTAACCCGACATGGATACACGCGGCAAACAGCGGCGCGATAATCAACTTTAAGGAATCGCACTACTCGATGGTGCGCCCGGGCATCTCGCTTTACGGCTATCCGAACGCAAAAGTAAAAAAAGCCGCTTTCAAAGTTGTGATGACGCTTACCACTAAGCTCATATCGGTAAAAAGCGTAAACGCCGGCGAGGGCATAGGCTACGACGCAACTTACATTACGCCGCGAAGAAAGCGGGTAGGCGTTGTCTTCGGCGGTTACGAAGACGGCGTAAACAGGCTGCTGTCCAACCGCGGGTCGGCGCTGGTAAGGGGAGTGCTTGCGCCAATCGTCGGGAACGTGTGTATGGACAACTTTATGATAGACCTCAGCCGCGCCGCCTCCGCGCGCGTGGGCGACGAGGTAACCCTTCTCGGCCCGCAGCACGCCGCCATATCCGCCGAAAAGTGGGCGGAGCTTTGCGGAACGATCTCCTACGAAATCCTTACCGGTATCGGCAACAGGGTCGAAAGGGTTGCCAAATAACGCGGGACGCCGACTAGGGGACGAAAGAAAACCCCTCCACATTCGGGCGCAAGATGTGCCATCATGTTCCAATGGTTTCCAAAAACGCGAAAAAGATCGAGACGATGTTCTCGGCCATTGCGCCCACGTACGACCTTTTGAACCGCCTGCTCAGCCTCGGCATGGACAAAAGGTGGCGCAGGACGGCTATTGAAAGCCTCTCGCCAAACGGCGGAACGTACCTCGACGCGGCGACCGGCACTGCCGATCTCGCCATCGAGATAGCGCGCCGGAGCGGAACGTCGCTGATAATCGGCGCGGACTTCAGCCACGAAATGCTTAAAATCGGCAAGACCAAAACGGCCGGAAAAAACATCTCGCTCTGGCGCGGCGACGCGCTGAACCTTTCGTTTAAAGACGAAACTTTCGACGGCGTAACATGCGCCTTTGGCATACGCAACTTCGCCGACCTGAAGGCGGGCCTTTGCGAAATGCTGCGCGTATTGAAGCCCGGCGGACGCATTTCAATACTCGAATTCACGGCTCCCGCAAACCCGCTTATAAAAAAACTTTACCTTTTCTATTTCACGCGCATTTTGCCCATCGCCGGTAAACTTATTTCCGGCCACCCGGAAGCCTACGCATACCTGCCCGCATCGACGATGGATTTTCCGGACAGAAGAAAACTTGCCGAAATCTTTATCGAAGCGGGTTTTGAAGAGGTGGCGGTAAAGCCGCTGACGCTAGGCATATGCGACCTTATAACGGGAAGGAGGCCGGGATGACTGTTCGCGGCGGACGGCTGGAGCCGCGCCTATGAAAAAAAAATACGCCGCCATGGCCGAAAAGATAAAAAAGCTCCTCACGTCCCACGAACAAAGGCACCTTGAAGGGGCCGGGGGCTTCGAGATTTGCAAAAGCTGGACCCAAGACGTCGACGGCCTGATACGCGAGCTCTTTTTATCGTTTTCCGAAAACGAAAAGGACGGGAATGCGCCTTTCGCCCTTGCCGCGCTGGGCGGTTACGGCCGTGGCGAGCTAAATCCATATTCCGATATAGACCTGCTCTTCCTCTACGAAGACAGCGCAAAGATTTCTAAAAGTTCTTCGGCAACGCGGATAATCCCGGCGCTTTGGGACATCGGCTTTAAGGTGGGCCACTCCACACGCACCATAACCGACTGCCTTCAGATGGCGGGCCAGGACCTTATAGTCAAAACCAGCATGATGGAGGCAAGGTTCTTACTCGGCAACCGGGAGTTCTTCAATACATTCGACCGGCGCTATAGAAACAGGGTGTCCAGAAACGTGAGCTCCTATCTGCGCAAGAAAATAGAAGAGGCTAAATCGCGCCACGAAAGGTTCCACAATACCCTGCTCCTTACGGAACCCAACATAAAGGAATCACGCGGCGGGCTGCGCGACTACCACGTCGCCCTCTGGACGGCAACGGCAAGGTACGGGGTTAAAGCCCTCTCGCGTTTCGAGGAACGGGGCCTTGTGGACTCCGATGGCGCCGCCAGGGTATGGACCGCCGTCGATCATTTGCTTAGGATACGCAACGACCTGCATTTCGCAACAGAGGCTCCGCACGATACGCTTACCTACGCACTTCAGCCCAAAGTCGCCAAGCGGCTCGGCTATACCGGCGGGGGGGACGAACCTGCGACAAAGATGATGCATGAATATTACCGCGCCGCCGACACCGTTTACATGTTCGGCAAGTCGATAATGGAGCAGGCGCTCAGGTACCGTCCCAAGTTGCCGGCTTTCATATCGCGTCTCAGGCACCGCATGCTTGCGCCAAACGTTTATGCCGGGCCGGAGGAAATCTATCTGAAAGGGATCGACGGAAACGAACTTGCCCGACAGCCCGAAAGGCTTTTCGAAACCCTTCGCCTGCTGGCGGAAACGGAGCTCCGCCCGTCGCCCGGCCTGCGCAAGGCGCTGGAAATCGTCGGGCGCGAGTGGAAAAAGAAAAAACCGGATCAGGGAATACTTTCCAAAGGCCTTATGGCGATACTCAAGACCCAAGACCCCGCCGACGCGCTGAGGCTGATGCGCGATTACAAGATACTTACCACGGTCATACCGGAATTCATGGCGATAAGGTTCCTGACGCCTTTCGACCTATACCATAAATTCACGGTCGACAGCCACACGTTCCGCGCCATAAGGGAATTCGACAACCTCAGGCGCACCGAAGACGATGAGTGCGACCTGTTGCGGGAGTTCCATGAGAAGGATGAACGGAGAGACCTCATCAGGCTGGCGCTCCTCCTTCACGACGTGGGAAAAGGGAGAGAGGATAAAAACGATCAGGGAATCGACCCCGCAATTCTGGAAAGGATGGGTTGCACGGAAGACGAAACCGCCGTTGTAGTTAAGCTGATTAGGATACACCTTCTTATGAGCATGGTCTCGCAGCGAAGGGACATGCACGACGAAAAAACAATATCCTCTTTCTGCGATCAGGTAGGCGACGCAAAGACGCTTAAACGCCTATATATGCTCACTTACGCCGACATGCGCGCGGTTGGCCCCCATGTGTGGAATTCATGGAAAGGCATGCTTTTAAGGGAACTTTTCCTTATAGCGGACGCACGGCTGGATGGTAAAGGCCCGTTGAAAAAAATCACGCCGCGCCGCCTTTTGTCAAAAGAGAAACTCACCGCAAAAACGCAGGCCTTTCTTAACGGGATGCCGAACCGTTATTTTGTAAAACGTTGGCGGAAAGAAGTCGAGAAAGACGCCGAGCTTTTTGCGGAATTCCTCGAACATTCCGAAGAGTCCGTCACGCAACACCGCACCTTCGGAAAAAAGGAACCCGGCGAGCTGATAGTGATGGCAAAAAACAAGGTTGGCCTTCTTTACGGCGTGGTCGGAACCCTCACGTCGAAGAACGTCGATATTCTCGGCTCTCAAATCTTCACGCACAGGGACGACGTGGCGGTAGACATGTTCCGCATAAACGGGCCCGATGGCAAGCCGATAACGGACGAGGGTTTCCTGTCCCGCATAGAAAACGAAATAAGGCGCGTGATCGCCGGCGAAAAAAGCGCCGAGGACCTTATGCGCGGACGCGGCAAACTGGCCATGCCCCAAGACGATGTTCCGTACATCGAAACGCGCATAAAGGTCCTTAACGACGTTTCGTTCGACCATACGGTTATCGAAATAACCACGCGCGACAAGCGGGGCGTCCTATACGAAATGATGCGCGCCTTTAAAACGCTTCGCGTAAACATAGTCTCGGCGTTAATTTCCACCGAAGGGTACAAGTGCGTGAACATATTCTACGTGACGGGGCATGACGGCGAAAAAATCACATCGACCGAACGCATAAACGAAATCAAGACGGAACTAAGAAATGTGCTTTAGAAAGCTGCTGAAAAAGCAAAAATCATCAATATGCGAAATAAATGAACCATGGCCTTGTATTCAAAGGAATCCCATTTGCGGAAAGCTGCACAATGTTTGAACGAATTTTAAAAACCATAAAAGAAGCAATTCACAAACGTAATTACGTGATGACGCTTCATTCCGAAGAAGAAATGAACGATGATGACTTGGCAATCTATGACATAGAACATGGAATCCTTACGGGAAAGATAGTTGAACGACAGAAAGACAGGGACTCTGCGGAGTGGAAATATCGCATTAAAGGAAAAACCCTTGATGGAAATGCTATAGATGTAATAGTTAAAAAAGGCGCCTCGGGAAAACTGGTAATTATAACGGTTTATCTGGCATAATGTGGAACACGAAAAGGAAAGTCATATGAAATGTGAAATTTGTGGAAAAAAGAGCGCACGGATTCGCAGGATTACAAGAACGTACGGCAAAGGGAAAAGAATTTTAGTTATAGAAAACATTCCTGTTATAGCCTGCCCCGGTTGCGGAGAAAGTTATCTGGAAGCAAGCACCCTCCATGAAATCGAACGCATTAAACTTCATCGGAAAAATTTTGCCGTAAAGCGCCAGGTTCCTGTTGCCCACTTTGGATAAGGGCAACCATGTCATCCTGCCTGTCCTGAGGAACGAAGGGAGCCTGTCGAAGGACGACATGGTTTAAACAGACTCCAGTCTCCATAGCGATAAAAAGCTCCAGCTTGTCGCACTTCGACCACCTAAAGGTGGCAGGCAAGCAGGGCGACAAGTGTACCCCCTTACGGGAAAATTTTTCCCGGGTTCATGATGCCAAGCGGATCGAAGGCGCTTTTAAGGCGTTTGCTCAGCTCGATGGCGTTTTCGCCAAGTTCCTTTGCGATGTACGGTATTTTTGCGATTCCCACACCGTGCTCGCCCGATATCGTGCCGTCTAGTTCCAGAACTACGTCCATGATTTCGTCCACCGTCTTTAACGCCAGTCCGTATTCTTCCTTATTTTCGGCGTCGGTCATTACGTTTACGTGAATGTTGCCGTCGCCCGCGTGGCCGAAGTTGATTATCGGCAGTCCGGTTTTCTTTGAGATTTCATCGAGCCTTTCCATCAAATCGGCAATGCGGTTGCGCGGGACAGTTACGTCCTCGTTTATCTTCGTGGGGCGCAGGCGCGTAAGGGCGGCCGATATCGAGCGGCGAACCTTCCAGAGTTTTTGCGCGTCCTCGTCCGCGTGCGACATATGGAACTCCCGCGCGCCGGCTTTTGCGCAGACCTCGCGTATTTTATTCATCTCTTCAATCGCCGCTTCCATGTCGCCGTCGGTTTCAATCAAGAGGATCGCTCCGGCGTCAACCGGCAACCCTTCCTTAAGGTATTCCTCCGCGCAACGGATGGCCGTGCGGTCGATGTATTCAAGTGTGCGGGGAAGAAGGCGAGCGTGAAGGATTTTCGACACCGCGCCTATCGCATCTTTGCGCGAAACGAAAACCGCGTTGGCCGTAACCACCGCCGAAGGAAGCGGAATGAGTTTTAACCTTATCTTCGTGATTATCCCCAGCGTTCCCTCGGAGCCTACGAAAAGGCGCGTTAGGTCGTAGCCGACCACTCCCTTTTCGGTCTTTATTCCCGTATTTATTACGCTCCCGTCGGCAAGGACAGCCGTCAGCCCCATTACGTAATCGCGCGTAACGCCGTACTTAATCGCGCTCGGGCCGCCCGCGCCGGTCATCACGTTGCCGCCTATCGTGGAGCTTTTCATGCTGGCGGGATCGGGCGGATAGAAAAGGCCGAGCTTGGCAATTTCTTTTCCCAAGTCGTAGTTGATAACGCCCGGTTCAACCTCGCAGTAGAGAGCCTCTTCGTTTACAAGGAGGATTTTCTTCATGCGGGTAAGCGCGATTACAAGCCCGCCTTTCAACGGAATCGACGCGCCGGTAAAACCCGTGCCCGCGCCCCGAGGCGTCACCGGAATTTTATATTTCGTGCAGACCTTCAGCAAGGCGGAGACTTCGTCCGTCGATTCCGGAAAGGCTACGCATTCCGGCATGTGCCTTACGCGCGTCGCGTCGAATGAATAGAGGATAAGGTCGGCCGGATCGGTGGTGACGTTTTTACACGCCGCTATTATTTCCGAAAGTATTTCCGGATGTATTTCCGGCAAAAGTTCCTGCGTCGCTTTTGGTACGGTACTCTCCTCCATCTTTATAATTTACAGTGATACGCGTGATTATCAAAGGAGTAAAGCGTAGCCATTATCCCAAGCCTTGACCTTGGGCAAAGCGCGTTCTAAACTTCCAGTAAGGTGCAATTATGAACGATGTCCATGATCTTATTATCATTGGGGCCGGGCCGGGCGGATTGGCCGCGGCCACCCAAGCGAAAAAGCAGGGCCTGGACGCCATAGTCCTTGAAAAAGGCGGGAAGATTTTTCAGGGAATCATTGATTCTTATCCGCGCGGCAAGAAGGTTTACCCCACCGTGCCGAAAAAAAGCGCGGAACCTTTTCTTGTCGATTACCTCAAACCCTCCGATAAAAAACTGTCCGTAGAGGAATACTTCGAGCAGGTGGAAAGCGAGGCGGGAAAACTTAACTTAGACATCAGGTTCGAGGAGGAATTCGTAACGGTTAAAGAAAACGGAAACCACCTCCGCGTAAAAACCAAAAAGGAGCATTACGACGCCCGCAATGTAATCCTTGCTTTCGGCAGTAATATCCCGAACGAGCTCGGCATTTACGGCGAGGCAAAGACGGTGGCCCGGCGCCTGGAGAGCCCCGAGGATTACATTGGCGTGCATTGCCTCGTTATCGGCGGCGGCAACACGGCGGCCGACGTGGTGGCTTCCATTTCCAAAGCGAAACGGGCCGCAGACGATTCCAGCCCCGTTTACTGGGCGCACAGGAGGGAGTCGTTCAGCGTCGACAAGGACGTTGCGCGCGACCTCGGCGAGGAAATCCTGATGGGAGGCCATATAAAGGTTTTGCAGGGCGCCATCCCGCGCATCGGCGAGGTTGACGAGAACGGGATGGAGCGCCTTATCATCCGCGCACACGGATGGCCGTGGGGCGA
>JAZFVB010000322.1:0-8198 GCA_036447515.1 Nitrospinota bacterium | reverse complement strand
TTATCGCGCTTTACCGTGATTACGGGATGTATGACGCTTAAGATCTGCAACCCGGCGATGTTAAGGTATCCGCCGAGATTTTCGAATAGAAAGGGCGAATCCACGGCATGGATCATTATCCCGGTAACCGATATCTTGCCGCCGCCGAATTCCATTCCTTCATTAGTAGACGAATCCACATGCACCAACGCGCGCGGCTTGCCGGAGCCCGGATCCTCGGCTGTGTCGAAGTCCTTTAAAAAGAAATCGTAATAATGACGGAGTGTGGCATAAACCTGTTCAGGCGTATAAAGGCTGGAAAGGTTCTCGCTGAACGAGCGGTATATGAAAAACGAAAACTTTTTAAACAGCCCCTTATCGGCGTCTTTAACAAGTTTTTCCATTTCCGGCCAGATTTTGCCGAAATCTTCCGCCTTTTCCTCCGCGCTCAGCTTTACGGGGGGATAGTGGGAAATTATTCTGGAAGTAGTCCCTTTACCCGAGTTTTTCGCCATTTCAGTCCCCCCCAAGAAAATCCGATATCTGGGGAAATTCTAACATAATTTCGCCGAAACAATACGTTACTATTTAAGAAATTTACGATTGGGACAACGGCCCGGCAAGACCTTGTACCCGGCTCCAATAACGTTAAAGCTTTTTGAAACCTTCTACCAAGCTGTCGTAGGTTTCGTTTATGTGTTGCACCATCACGCGCGTATCGCCTATCGCCGCCATGAAATTTGTGTCGCCCTCCCACCGGGGCACGACGTGCATGTGGACGTGCTCCTTTATTCCCGCGCCCGCCGCCGTGCCGATGTTTATACCGACGTTAAAACCCTGCGGGGTGAAAAGTTTTTCCAAGACGGCAATCGATTTCTGGGTTAGGATTCCCATCTCGCCCATTTCTTCGGGCGCAAGCGTGGTAAGGACGTCGGTGTGTTTGTACGGAACAATCATCAGATGGCCGTTGTTGTACGGATAGAGGTTGAGTATTATAAAATTGTGCTCGCCGCGGTAGAGGATAAGGTTTTTCCTGTCTTTATCGTTACTTTCTTTCGGTTTACAACAGAAGATGCATTCGTCTTCTTTCGGGCTCAAAACGTATTCCAGCCTCCACGGCGCCCACAGGCGTTTCATATGCGCGCTTTGGCTTTCCGGGCGCCGGCATTTTTCGGGTAACCGATATCCATAAGTATTTTCTGCATCCTTTCCATTTTTTCTTCCTCGGCCTTCGAGCGTTCGTGATCGTGTCCCAAAAGGTGCAAGATTCCGTGAACGAGAAGGTAGAGAACCTCACGTTCTATCGACCAGCCCGCTTTTTTCGCCTGCCTTCTGGCAACCGGAACGCAAACCGCTATATCGCCCAACAAATCTTCTTCCGGCCCGTCGCCCGAAGGGAACGACAGCACGTCGGTTGCCTTTGGTATGCGCCGAAACTTCCGGTTGAGTTCTTTCATTTCCGAACCGCCGGTAAATAGGATGGAAAGTTCGCCTTGCGGGTTACCCAGTCCTTTCAATATCCGGGCCAGCCTTCTTTTTATTCTTACGATGTTTGGACACCTTATCCCCCGCCTTGCCGTTATCGATATTTTCTTTATTGTTCCTGTCATCCGGATATTCCACCCTGTAATGGAATATACCGTGAAGGATACGCACAAAGCTATCCCCGATTTTACGCAGGTCGTGGATGGTAAGGTGGGAGTCGTCCAGCTCGTCGCTTACGAACCTTTGTTCGATGATGTTGGAAACAAGCTGTTTAATGCGCGACGACGTTGGATTTTTCAGCGAGCGCGAGGCCGCCTCGACCGAATCGGCCAGCGCCACCACCGCCGACTCGCGCGTGCGCGGCCTTGTGCCGTTGTAGCGGTAGTCCTGTTCGTTTACCGTGGAAATTTTCGTGTTTTCCTGATCCTTGGCTCGCTGGTAGAAGTACTGGATAAGCTGTTTCCCGTGATGCTCGGCTATAATTTCGCGTATCTGCGGTATCAGCTTGAACTCCCTGGCAAATTCCAGCCCAATTGTAACGTGCGAAGCGATGATAAGCGCGCTCATCGACGGGTTCAGGTTGTCGTGCTTGTTTTCGCCGTCGCGTTGGTTTTCTATGAAGTATTCCGGCTTGTCTATCTTGCCGATATCGTGAAAGTAAGCTCCCACGCGGGCAAGGAGCGGATTTGCGCCTATCGCTTCCGCGGCGTCCTCCGCAAGGTTGCCCACGACCACGCTGTGATGATATGTGCCCGGCGCAACCAGGGCCATCCTTGCAAGGAGCGGGTGGTTGAGGTCGGAAAGCTCCAGCAGCTTGATATCCGAAACGACGGGGAAGAACCTTTCCACAAGGGGCAAAAGAGTAAGGGTAAGGGCCACCACTACCAGCGTCCCAAGCGCCCCGAACGCCAGGCTGTAGACCGCATCGGAAGTAAAGAGTTCGTTTTTCAGCATGGAGACCATGGCGATAACGGCCAGTGTTACCGCCATTAGCCGAAGGCCGGCAAGCCATACGTCGGTGCGCTTTTTAATCCTCCCCACATGGAAAACCGCCACCATACCTCCCGCAACGGCGGGTAGGACGTAATGGAGTTCATGGCCGTGGCCGAACGCGAGTCCCGCCTCGAGCGCCGCCAAAAGCGCCGTAAGCACCACGATTTCGCGTGAAAAGAAGATGGCGGCAATAAGGGGTGCAAGGGCAAAAGGAGCCGCGTGAAGGTAGGTTCCCAGCATCAGGTCGGGGTTATAAGCGGCAAAAACCGAGGCGCCGGCCCCGAAGCCTCTCAATACGGCGGCCTGAATGAGGAATAAAAGCCCCAGCAGAACAACGTTTGAGCGGGCCTTTATAAATGCCCTTAGGTATGTGCTCATGTAAATCCATGCGGCGGCAATAGCAAGTAACAGGGCGAGGAATTTTCCGCCAAAAGCCTGCATGCGGCTTTCCCTGTTCAGTTGGGCTTTTGCCTTGCGGATTTTTATCATCTGCCCGGGCGTAATCTTTTCGCCCTTCCTTACGATAAGTTCCCCTTTCTTAACCTGAAGATATACCGGCGAAACCGTTTTGCGCGCGTTTGTTTTTGCTTCCAGCGTTTTTTCCGCGTCAAATGCGAGATTCGGGATTACAAGCTGACGAATGATTTTGGTCAGTTCCCTGCGAAGCGAAGGATGCTTCGAGGGCACAAAACCCCTTATCCTTGCATCCGCGTATTCGACCGCCTTGCGGGGGCTGAAGATATCGCTGAACTCAACCCGCCGCCGTTCCGTCTCCGCGCCGTCGCCGCCAAGAACGGCAACGGCGATCCCATTTTGGCTGGTGAGCGGGAGGGAACCCTTGTCGGCAATAACTCCCCTTTCCATTATTTCCTTTATAACCGTGCCCAGCCACCCGACGATTTTCCGCCTGTAATGGTGCCATTTAAGCGTTTTAAGGGTGTCAGCCTCCAAGTTGATTCCAAGAGCCTGGGCGAACCTTCTTTCCGAATCCGCAAACTCTGGAGAGCTTTCGTAAACCCTTAAATTTTTAACATACTCTGTGCGCTTTTGCGCCAACTCGCCTGAAGTTTCCTCGTACTCCAGGAGTTCACGCTGGAGGAACTTGTAGGCATCGGGTTTGTTTTCGAGGTAAGCCTGTTCCATAAACCCGAAGGCCGCTTCGGTCCTTTCCATGATCGATTGAAGGAGGGTGGAATCCATTTCATAAACGTCGTAAACGGAGTCAAAGGCCTTTTGCCTGTTCAGTTCCGTGGTTATGGTATCCACAATCAGGAGGTCTTCGAGGGCGTACATGTTGCGGCGCGATATCTCGCCCTCGAGGAAGGTTTCCGAAACAAGCCTGTCAATAGGGGTGAACAGAACAGCGGCGGCGAATACCACAAATAAGCTGAACAATATGTAAAAATTCCGTTCGCGCGGGTGAAACCCAATTCGTCCGTTGTTGTGTTTGGCGGCGGTTTGCCTCTCTTCTTTTATCTGCTTTCTAAGCCTTACGATTTTGCCGTTTTTGTTCTTACCGTTCTTTTTATCGCCCGGCATCGTCAGCCTTCTTTCCCGTCGTCGGCGGAAAGTTTTTCATACGCGCCGATGATCTTTTCGACCAGTGAGTGCCGCACAACGTCGCGTTTAGAAAAATAGATGAAATCTATGCCATGCACGCCGGAGAGTATCGACCTCGCCTCCACAAGACCGGACATCCGCCCGTGCGGTAAATCTATTTGTGTTATGTCGCCCGTAACGGCCGCCTTCGAGTTTTCTCCAAGACGCGTAAGGAACATCTTCATCTGCTCGGACGTGCAGTTCTGGGCCTCGTCGAGGATGATGAAAGAATCGTTAAGCGTCCTGCCCCGCATGTACGCCAGCGGCGCAACTTCTATCTGCCCGCGGTCCATCATGCTGCTAAGCTGGTCGGGACCGAGCATTTCGTAGGCCGCGTCGTAAAGTGGCCGCAGGTAAGGCGCTATTTTTTCCTTGAGGTCGCCGGGCAGGTAGCCCAGACTCTCGCCGGCCTCAACGGCGGGACGGGTGAGGATTATCCTGGCCACCCTCTTTTTTATGAGGTCGGATACGGCCACCGCCATCGCCAGGTAAGTTTTTCCCGTTCCGGCGGGGCCAATCGCTATTACCATGTCGTAATTCATCAGCGAGTATATGTAGCCTCTTTGCATGACGCTTTTGGGCATCACTGTTTTGCGGGCGGTGGCAATTGTCACGTCTTTCGAAAACATCCCCTTTAATGAGACATGGGCGTGCTCGCGGAAATATTCAATGATGAACTTCAGGTCGCCGGCTTCCATAGCAACGCCGCTTTCCACCAGCTCGTTGAACTGGACGAACATATCCGAAACGCGCATGACCATTTTCTCTTCACCCGTAAGGGATATGGAGCCGTTCCTGACGGTTACGTTTACGGAGAAGGTTTCCTCGATAAGGCGCAAACGCTCGTCGTTTATGCCGCACAGGTCGCGGAAGTGCGGGAAATGCGAAATCTGTATAGTGTGGGTGTTTTGCGTGGCGAAACCCTTTAAATTACCGTTTACGTGCGAAACGGTTTATCGACGGTAAACTCCGGTATTTGAATTCAAGTGTACCCCCCTAATCATCCTTGGATTCTACCATATACGGCAATAGTGCAACACAATAATGAGCTTGGGATCGGATACCGCTTTGATGCCGGGCATGGATGGGAGCGTCGGTTGGCATGGCAATCCAAAAGCCGATAGATACAGCTTTTGCGTAGCGGCTTGCGGGTATATCGGACCCTTTGGATATTGCGCTTTGGACTTTTCAGGCGGCTGGCGTCAAAATAGACTGTAATGTTTTTGAAATTTGAACATTGCCGGCGTTTGCGGGTTCAGGGTTTAACGCCGCCGGCAATGGCTCTTTACACCGCGGCTCTTTTTTCCGAAACCGGGAAAAACATTTTGGCCGTTGCGCCCGACCCGGCGCTGGCGGAAACGCTTTTCGGAAATATTTGCTTTTTCGCGGGCGGCCCCGGCGGCAAAAAAAACGTCCTGTACCTGCCCCAGTTCGAAACCCTTCCATACGAACCCCTTTCGCCGCATCCGGACATCGCGGCGGCCAGAATAAAAACGCTCATTTTAATGGCTGAAAAAAAAGAGCCGTATGTGCTGGTAACAACTCCAGCCGCGCTGTCGCAAAAATGCGCCCCTGAAAATATGCTGGAAAAAAGCTTCATGCACATAAAGGTCGGCGACAGCACGGACAGGGAAAAACTGGCCGAATTTTTTGCCTTGGGCGGTTATGTCTTTTCCGATCCCGTCGAAGAGCCCGGCGCCTTCGCTTTCCGCGGCGGCATTCTGGACTGTTACCCCCCCGACGAGGAAACGCCGCTGAGAATCGAGTTTTTCGGGGACGAGGTGGAATCGATACGGCGCTTCGACGTCGAAACCCAGCGCTCGATGAAGTTTTTACGGGAAACGGCCGTTCCGCCGATGAAAGAGACGAATTACCTGAACTCCGATCCGGGCTTCATCGTCGGCAACCTCGACAAGCTCGATGCTATGGGTAGCGGAGGAAGCGGGAATAGCGGCTCCTCTCCGGCCCTTGCGCGGGTAAGGGCGAGCTTTTTGAACAGGGAATTCTTTCCGGCGATGGAGCGTTTTTTGCCCCTTTTTTACGAAAAGACGGCGGCTCCCGCCGATTACCTGCCCGAAGATGTCGCGGCGGTTCTATTCGAGCCTGAAAAAATAAACGAACACATAGACCTTTACAGGGATCAGATAAACGAAGGATACGAAGGAACCGGAGGCAGGGGGGAACTGTACCCGCGGCCTGAAGAACTTTTCGTTGACGACGAGAAACTGAAAAGCCTCCTTGACGCGCTTCCCGGGCTGACCCTTGCCTCGCTGTCCGTCGAAGAGGATGGCGGCTGTTGCGTATCCGTAAAGGCTTCGGAGATGGAGCGGCTGCGCGGGGCGTTTAGCAGGTTTATTTACGACTGCAAAAACCGGCTCAAGGAGGGCGTCTCCACGATGGTCGCGGTGCGGGATGAAAAATCCGCACGGCGCATTAAAAACCTCTTTGCGGACGAAGACATCGGAGTTACAGAACTCGGCCCGGAGGAATTAAAGGACCGCCTGCGTTCCTGCATGGCCGAAGCCAAAACCAAAATACCCGGCATGCCCGCACCGGCCGTTATGGCGACTGTCGGAAATCTTTCGTCCGGCTTTTACCTCCCGTCGGCGCGCATCGCCTTAATCACCGAGGAAGAAATCTTCGGCAGGCACGTGGAGGCAAGAAAGAAGAGGCTTGCCGTATTCGCCACCGATTTCTCGGACGTAAAACCGGGCGATTACGTCGTGCACCGCGACCACGGGGTGGGTATATACCACGGCGCAAGTACGGTAAGCACGCGCGGCGCAAAAGACGAGTATCTGGAGCTGGAGTATTCCGATAACCAAAGCCTTTTCCTGCCCATCTCTTCGATCCACCTCCTTGAAAAGTACAGCGGCGCGGGAGGCCCCAAGCCGCCGCTCGACAGGATGGGCGGAAAAACGTGGGACAAGACCCGCGCCAAAATAAAAAAGGGGATTATGAAAATGGCCAAGGAACTGCTGGCAACATATGCCCGCCGGCAGACGGAAAAGGCCTTCGCTTTTTCAAAGGAAAATCATTTTAGCCGCGAGTTCTCCGACTCGTTTGAATTTACCGAGACTCCCGATCAGGCCGCCGCCATCGGCGACGTAATAAAAGACATGGAATCGGAAAATACGATGGACAGGCTGGTATGCGGCGACGTCGGTTACGGTAAAACCGAGGTTGCCCTGCGCGCGGCCTTCAAGGCGGCGCTCGATGGAAAGCAGACGGCGGTGCTGTGCCCGACAACGCTGTTGGTGAACCAGCACCTGAAAAATTTCAAAAGCCGTCTTGCTCCTTTCGCGGCGAGAGTGGAAGAACTCAGCCGCTTCGTGCCAAAACCCCGGCAAAAAGAGATACTCGACGAATTGAAGAATGGAAAGGTCGACATCGTTATCGGCACCCACAGGCTTCTGCAAAAGGACGTGAAGTTTTCAAGCCTCGGCCTTCTTATAGTTGACGAGGAGCAGAGGTTCGGCGTAAGGCACAAGGAAAGGCTGAAGAAAATGAGCGCAAGCCTCGACGTGCTCACCCTTTCGGCCACGCCGATTCCGAGGACGCTGCACATGTCCATCTCCGGCATACGGGATATCAGCATTATCAACACGCCGCCCCCGGGACGCCGGTCGATAAAGACCTTCATACGAAAGTTCAGCGGCGAAACGGTAAAGCACGCCGTCGACAGGGAACTATCGCGCGGAGGCCAGGTATTCTTCGTCCACAATAAGGTGGAAACGATACAGTCCATGCACACTTACGTTAAAAAGCTCCTGCCCTCGGTCCGCGTTTCGGTGGCGCATGGGCAGATGCCGGCGAGAGAGCTGGAAAAAACAATGGAGAATTTTGTGAAACGGCGGATAGACGTCCTTCTTTGCACTACGATTATAGAATCCGGACTTGATATTCCCAACGCCAACACGATCATCATAAACGGGGCCGACAAGTTCGGACTGGCGCAGCTCTACCAGCTTCGCGGCAGGGTGGGACGCGCCCGCCATCGGGCTTACGCATATATTCTCGTTCCCGACGCCATGACGCCCCTTGCAGGAAAACGGATAAAGGCAGTCGAGGAGCTTAGCGAACTCGGCTCCGGTTTCAAGCTTGCCGCAAGGGACATGGAAATACGCGGCGCGGGAAATCTT
>JAZFVB010000321.1:0-3078 GCA_036447515.1 Nitrospinota bacterium | reverse complement strand
GCGATGGCGATAGGCAGGACTTTCAAGGAATCGCTCCAGAAGGCCGTGCGTTCCCTGGAAACCGGAAGTTTCGGCTTCGAGGAAATCGACATGCCGGAAAACGAACTTCTGGCGAAGCTGGAAAAAACATACCCCGAAAGGCTGTGGCTCGTGGCCCAAGGCTACCGCATGGGAGTTTCCACCGAGCGCCTTCACGCCCTTACAGGCATCGACCCGTGGTTTTTGGACAACATAAAGGAAATCGTGGAAACCGAGGAAGAAATAAAATCTCTCGCCGCCGCCACCGGCTCCATTAACAGGGAGAATCTCCTGCGGTTCAAACGCATGGGCTTTTCCGACAGGCGCATCGCCCAACTCACGGACCAAACCGAAGCGGATGTGCGCCGGAAACGGCATGAGCTTGGTGTGCGGCCGGTGTTCAAGAGGGTAGACACCTGCGCCGCAGAGTTCGAGGCCCTTACCCCGTACATGTATTCGACTTACGAAGAGGAGTGCGAGGCCGAGCCGTCGGAAAGAAAAAAGATAGTCATATTGGGCGGCGGCCCCAACCGCATAGGGCAGGGTATAGAGTTCGACTACTGTTGCGTACACGGCGTCTTCGCGCTGAAAGAAGCGGGGTACGAGACCATCATGATCAACTGCAACCCCGAAACGGTAAGCACCGATTTCGACACTTCCGACAGGCTTTACTTCGAACCGCTCACACTCGAAGACGTGCTGGAGATAGTCCACAAGGAAAAGCCGGAAGGGGTGATAGTCCAGTTCGGCGGACAGACGCCGCTAAAGCTGGCCTTGGCGCTGGAAAGCGAAGGCGTGCCGATAATCGGAACGACGCCCGACGCCATAGACCGCGCGGAAGACAGGGAGCGTTTCAAGGGAATATTGCATAAGCTGGGCCTCAAACAGCCCGTTAACGATACAGCCAGAACCGTGCAAGAGGCCGTTGGTATCTGCAAAAAAATCGGGTTCCCCGTCGTCGTGCGCCCGTCTTACGTACTTGGAGGCAGGGCGATGGAGATCGTTTACGACAACGATTCACTTTTGCATTACATGGCCCACGCCGTGCGTGTTTCGGACGAGCATCCGGTACTCATAGACCGTTTTCTGGAAAACAGCGTGGAAATAGACGTGGACGCCATAAGCGACGGCGGCGCTACCGTGATAGGCGGCGTTATGGAACACATAGAAGAAGCCGGCATACATTCAGGCGATTCGGCATGCACCCTTCCGCCGCGCTTCCTGTCCAAGAAAATGGTGGATGAAATCTGCGCGCAGACGAAAATGCTCGCCGCGGAACTCGGCGTAAAAGGCCTTATAAATATTCAATTCGCCGTGAAGGGTACGGAGATTTACCTTATAGAAGTAAACCCGCGCGCGTCGCGCACCGTTCCGTTCGTCTCGAAGGCGATAGGCGCGCCGCTGGCAAAGTACGCCGCCAGGGTGATAGCGGGCGAAACGCTGGAACAGCTCGGCTTTACAAAAGAGCTTATTCCGAAGCACGTTTCGGTAAAGGAAGCGGTATTGCCATTTATCAAGTTTACTAACGTCGATCCCATCCTCGGCCCGGAGATGAAGTCCACCGGCGAGGTGATGGGCATAGACCGGTCTTTCGGAAGCGCGTTCGCAAGGGCCACGCAGGGAACCGGAAGCAGCCTTCCGGTATCGGGCACCGTTTTCATATCGGTAACGGCAAGCGACAGGGCAAAAGCGGTAAAGGTAGGCTCGGAGCTTGCCGCCCTTGGATTCAAACTGCTGGCGACGCGCGGAACCGCAGGCGCGTTGGAAGAAGCGGGCGTGGAAGCAAAAACCGTTAACAAAGTTATGGACGGCTCCCCTCACATTGTCGACGTTATGCAAAAGGGCGAAGTGAACCTTGTGATAAACACCACCTTCGGAAAGCAGGCCCATATCGATTCGTATTCGATACGCCGCACCGCCCTCGTCCTGGGAATACCGTATACTACTACGATGGCCGGCGCACAGGCCGTCCTTGAAGGTATAAAATCGATAATGGAAGGCGAATTCGATGTTTCGTCCCTGCAGGAGCGTCATGCGTAGCAGGCTGCTGAGAAAGCAGCCTACTCAATTTGAAAGGCTTGGGCGAATTCATTTCGGCCAAGCCGCGGCTGAAAAAGTCCCGGATGGACTTTTTCAGCAACTTGTTAGATATTCGGTCTTTCTTCTGGCTGCCCTTATCGTTACGCATACGGGTTTCACCCCCTATTCCTTATCCTCCGCCGCCGCTGAAGAGACGGTTAGCGAGCAGTGGATGGAAATACTTATGGACGGAAACAAAATCGGCTTTGCATACCAGAAGGTCGTAAAGATGCCTTCAGGCTATAAAATAATCGGCAAATCGGTTTTAAAGTTCAACGTGATGGATACGATACAGGATATTTCCTCAAGCAGTACCCACTTTCTGGACAACGACCTAAGGCCGAAAAGGTACACGTACCTGCAGAAAATGCTCAACCACCGCCAGTTTTTCGAAGGCGTTATTGAAGGGGAAACGCTCCACCTTACCGTGCGCTCCGGCGGCAACGTGACGAAAAAAACGGTCCACTTTCCCAAAGACGCCTACATGGGCGACGCCATAAACTTCATCCTCGGCAAAAAAGAACTAAAGACGGGGCAGGAATTCAAATACAAAATATTCATCGAACCACTCCTTACGACGGAAACGATAACGGTTAAGGTCGGCGAGCTTACGGATTTCGAACACCGTGGGAAAAAGGAAAAGGTTTTTATCGTGCAATCGCAGTTCAAGACTTTCGAGGTTACTTCGTTCGTCACGCCCGACGGGCGCGTCCTTAAGGAGACCTCGCCGATGGGTTTTGAAAGCTACGCCGTGGAAAAAGAAAAGGCGATAACCTTCAGCGGCGACATTGTGCCGTTTACAAACCTGCTCGCCTATAGCCTGATTACGCCGAACAAAAAGATTACGGAACCCGATAAGCTGGCCGCGCTGAATTTGAAGGTCTACGGACTCTCGAAAAAGGGCCTCATACCGTCGGACGAACGCCAGAAGGCGAGCGGCGGCAAAAAGGCTTCCGACGGGTCGTACACTATCGACCTCGC
>JAZFVB010000320.1:0-4907 GCA_036447515.1 Nitrospinota bacterium | reverse complement strand
GTCCGCGTGACCGGGGCAATCGACGTGGGCGTAGTGGCGGTTGTCCGTGCTGTATTCAACGTGCGCGGTCGCTATCGTTATACCGCGGGCCTTTTCCTCCGGAGCCTTGTCGATTGCGTCGAAAGGAACGTAGTCGCACAGCCCCTTCTTGGAAAGAACCTCGGTGATTCCCGCGGTAAGGGTTGTCTTGCCGTGGTCAACGTGGCCTATCGTCCCAACGTTCACATGAGGCTTACTACGGTCAAACTTCTCTTTCGCCATACTGATAATCCTCCAAAGTGAATACAGCCTTTAATAACGTGGAGCCCGCGATCGGAGTTGAACCGACGACCTCTTCCTTACCAAGGAAGCGCTCCACCACTGAGCTACGCGGGCGCTTTATCCCGTCCACTCCAAAAACAATGTGGAGCGGGAAACGGGATTCGAACCCGCGACCCTCAGCTTGGAAGGCTGATGCTCTAGCCAACTGAGCTATTCCCGCGTTCATGACGCCAAACCCCTCTCCATAATAATATGGTGGAGAGGGGAGGATTCGAACCTCCGAAGGCATTAGCCGACAGATTTACAGTCTGTTCCCTTTGACCGCTCGGGAACCTCTCCAGCAACCTTCAACTCCAACAATTAATTCTTTGCCAAGCAGGCTTTAAAACACCGTCTGGTGGAGCTGGCGAAGGGATTTGAACCCCCGACCTGCTGATTACAAATCAGCTGCTCTACCAGCTGAGCTACGCCAGCCTTCAATAAATAATCTTAGATATTAATTAGAATCCGGCTTATCTGTCAAGGAAAATCTGCGTATTTGCGCCAATTTGCCAATCACACCGTCGTAATTCGCTCATTATCGCGATTTTCCGCTAAATCGGGGCAAGATTCGGGCATCCACGCCCGATCATGGCAATAATATTACTAATTTTCCGTAAAAGGCAGATAAACCCAGTTTGGAATCTTTTCTTTCATTTTGGTGTTTGAATCTTCCTTGAACCTCACCGGTTCTTCCACAAAAAGTTTCCAGCCTTTTACTTTTCCGTTTTCGGTTATTTTTTCGCGCGGCATCCCGTTGATCTTTTCGACTATCAAGTGAACGGCATTCTCGGCAAGGAACAGATAACCGGAGGTCACACGCCCTTCTTCGCCGATAATAAAATGTATCTTGTCGCAGTTTGCGCATTCGCCCCCTTTCTTAAATCCCGCCGCGATTGCCGGACTGACCTTGAACGGTAAATCGCCTGTCAATAGCTTTTTCGGCTCATCCCAAAGCGCGTCCGTTCCGCCTGACCCGGCGGTGTAAGTTCCAACCGCAAATTTTATCTCCGACATAAGGCCGAAAATCAGCGCCTCGGGCACTTCCTTAAGTCCGTGAGGCTCCTTTATCATCTTCTTTTCGTTTTCCGAGAATTCCGCGAAGTGTGTTCCAAGCTGCTGGTAGGTGTCCGACATGCTGAACGAGCATCCCCCCTCCTGCCTGTACATGCCGGGACGCCTCTCTTGGTCGTAAACGCCGACGCGCCCCTTTTTAGCATCTACGGACTGCGCCGCCGCCAAAGGCGCAAGCGCAAAGATTAGTGGAAAAAAGAGACCAAAAGCGCATTTTGCATTCATAAAATTGCCCATAACTTTTTGCCTTTCGCCCGTTATACTATTACATCATGCCGATTTACCGCAAATGGAGTCACAGGCCGTCCGCCATCCGGCTTTGACATTTCACAATTAATGGTGGAAAATGAAAAATCTTGAATGAAATTTAAACCTATGCAGAGATTTTCTGTTTTGGGGAGTGAAAATTGGCGAAACTTCTTCTAGTTGGCATTTGCAAACCGTACGGTGTTGACGACGAGTACGGCGAGGCCCTGTGCACAATGGAGCTTCTAAACAATCAAGTGACTCGTGAACAGGGAATACATTCGCCACGGTCTAACAATCCAAGCTTTGCCCTATACATGCTGGCGGAAAATATTGATGTCGAAACCACCGTTCTCGACTTTCCCGACTGGAAAGGTTTTACGAAAGAAATAGATAAAGGAAGTTACACGCATGTGGGAATATCTTTCATTGTCCCGAACGTTTATAAAGCCAAACGAATGGCGGAGTACGTTCGGCAAAAGACCCCCGAAACGAAAATCATTCTCGGCGGCCACGGGGCCGGCACACCCGACTTGAAGGATATAGTCGATTGCGATGAAATCTGCCTGGGCGAAGGCATTTCATGGCTGCGGCGCTATTTTTGCGAGGATGCAGACAAGCCGATAACGCATCCGGTCGTCCGTTCCGCCACCACCAAGTATGTATACGGCGCCCCCATCAGGGACGAAGGCGCCACGATAATCCCCGGCGTGGGATGCCAGAACGCATGCCGCTTTTGCGCCACTTCCCACAAGTTTGAAAAACAGTACACGCCGTTTTTGCGTAGCGGGAAAGATATCTTCGACGCCTGCCTTGCGGCGGAAAAAAAGTTTGGCGTGGACGACTTCGTGATGATGGACGAAAATTTCTGCAAAAGCCCCATTCGCGCAAGACAGCTCCTTACCGAAATGGAAAAGTACGGCAGGGCGTACGCATTCAGCATTTTCTCTTCCGCCGACGCGGTTACCAAGTTGGGCGTGGATTTCCTTGTCCGCATGGGCGTGAACTTTATATGGATAGGGGTGGAATCCAAGTGGAATATTTTTGAAAAAACGCACAATATAGACCTCCACTCCCTGATTAGGGAGCTTCAGGATCACGGCACCGCGGTTCTGGCGTCCAGCATCCTGTTCCTGGAGCATCACGACAAAGAAAAAATCCTTGAAGACATAGATTGGGCGATAGGGCTGGAATCGAACCTGTTGCAGTTCATGCAGTTCGGGCCGATACCCGGCACGCAGCTGTACAAGGATTACGAAGCCGAGGGCAAACTTATGATGGACATCCCGTGGGACAAGCAGCACGGGCAGGACGAGATATGGTTCCACCACCCGCACTTCACGCTTCCGGAAACGTCGCAGTACCTTAAGGACGCTTTCATTAAAAAATATGAAACGCACGGGCCGGGTATTCTTAACATGGCATATACCGCCATAAGGGGATGGATAAACCTAAAGAAGGTGACGCGGGAACGCGAGGAAAAGGGGCTTGTCTGGAACCCCGAAACGCTGAGGTACGACAAACATCATTCGCCTAAACCCGACGAATTTATGAAGCTGCGCATTCAGTCGTGGGAAGATGACGCGCTCAAGTTCCGTCCGATGCTTAGCAGCGCCAAAAAATACGCGCCGAACAAAAAGGCCGCCGAAAAAGCAGATATGGTCATTGAACTCTACAACGAGGTTTTCGGCAAACCTACGATGAAAGACAGGGCGATGGACGCCGTAGTAAGGATATTCGCGATTATCGAGAACTTTAGGTACAAAAAGAACGGCGTTGTAATGCGCCAGCCGGGAACAAATAGAGTCGAGTATCCCGACAGGAGCCGTCCCGGCCGTTTTGCTCCGAAAAGCCAAATGCGTTCCAAACATGGGAAATCAAACGGAACAGGAAGAAAAAGCGCCCTTACAATTGGCCGATAACGAGGCCGATCACGCCGTTCGGTTAGTCCTTTATCGTTTTTGAAAAATCGGGAATGGTCTCCGGCTTTCCCCGCTCCATTACCTTGCTTTCTCCCCTGCGGGCGGTGACGTTTTCGTAAATGCCGTCGTCCCGCTTTACCAGCTTGGTAAAGCCAAGGTTGCGAAGTTCGCTGTTGGTTTTAGGCGTGTTTATGCTTGAAAGCGAAATGATCTTTTTTACCGCCCCGCCGCAGTTGGGGCATTTCGTCAGGGGTTTATCTTTCACGCTCTGTTCGAAGTCGAACGTCTTACCGATGGAGCAATCTCCCTTTTTGTGTTCATATTCGTAAATGGGCATTAATTCACCTCGATAAAATCCTTTCTTACATATTATCCTACCTCAACTAACGGTGTAAATTGAAAAAGACCGGAGTCCGCTTTTTGTTGACCGCGAACTCCGGTCCGGTAATTAACACTTATCCTCGGCTTTTACGGCCCCTGGCGCCCTTTTGTACAGCGCTTAACGAAAAATGGTGTAGTACAGTATCGGTGCCAGGAAAAGAGCCGTAAACGGGATAAGTGAGATAAGCGATACAGCCTCGACCTCCGGTACGCAAAACGATTTTGTAAAGCATACCTCGTGCGGTTTTTTCACTCTCTTCATAAACCCTCCATCCAGTAAGTTTGCGCTACAGTGAATAACTTCTAAATACTCACCTAAATAAAGTGCAATTGGTATGCCTTTAGCATGACGTTAAATATCAATGCCTTGCATTTAAACGACGGATCAATATGATATGTTTTTACCGCGAAAATTTATCGCATATGATACGAATTAGGGACATCTGCGGATTTTACAACTTGAACTGCTCAACCATTCCCTTTAGCTGCTCGGCCAGCATGCTTACCTGTTTTGCCGATTTTGAAGACTGTTCCGCCGCGGTTGAAAGCTCGGTGGAGACTTCCGATGCAATGGCGGTGTTCTTCGAGATGGCTTCCGCCGTTGTCGATTGCTGTTCGGACGAAGTGGCTATACCCTCGACGTTAGCCGTTACGCTGGCAATCATATTCATAATGTTTTCCAACGACTTTCCAGCCTGGTTAATAAGCTGAACGCCCGAAGATACGTCCCTTGTGCCGCCCTCCATCGACGAGACGGCTTTGAGGGTATTCGACTGTATGCTCTGGATCATGACGGATATTTCCTTTGTGGCCCTTGTGGTACGCTCTGCCAGCTTTCTTACCTCGTCCGCCACAACGGCGAAGCCCCGTCCCTGTTCGCCCGCGCGCGCCGCTTCGATTGCCGCGTTGAGCGCCAGCAGATTCGTCTGATCGGCAATGTCGTCAATAACGCTTATTATCTCGCCTATCTGTTGCGAACTTTTG
>JAZFVB010000319.1:0-4306 GCA_036447515.1 Nitrospinota bacterium | reverse complement strand
TTTTCGAGTATCACATGTTCGTGCAGTTTTCCGGGCAGTGGAAGCTGTACCAGAATGCCGTCTATTTCGGGATCGCGGTTCAGCCTGTCGATAACGTGCAAAAGTTCTATCTCCTTAACCGAATCGTTAAGGAGGTGTTCCACCGATTTTATGCCCGCTTTCGCGCAGTCTTTCCTTTTATTTTTAACGTATATCTGAGATGCGTGATCGCGGCCGACGAGTATTACCGCAAGGGCCGGCGGGCGGCGGCCTTCATCGATATAACGGTCCACCTCCACCTTGATTTCAGCGCGTATCTCGGCGGCGATTTTCTTGCCGTCTATTATCTTTGCGCCCACTCTCCTGTCTCCCAAATCAATAACCTTGGCCCCCATCTTTTCTACTCCCGTCTTTTATATTAGGAACGAACGCATCTAAAAATCAACCGCCGCGGCCACTTCTTTCCCTTTCCCCGGCGATTATATTTCCCAGCTCTTTTTGCGCGGTTTCAAGGTCGTCGTTAACGATGATGTGATCGTAAAAAGCGCTTTGCTCAATCTCCTTTTTGGCGACTTCCAGCCGTTTTTCGATCTCTCCATCGTTTTCCGAACCCCGAAATCCCAGCCTTCGCTTCAATTCCTCCATCGAAGGCGGCTTTACGAAAATGAAAACCGCGTCCAGCCCCATTTCCCTTATTTGCGCCGCGCCCTGAACGTCTATCACGAGGAGGAGATCGTATTTTTCCCTTTTGGCCTTTTCAAGGAGTTCGATTGGCGTGCCGTAATAGTTTTCGTGCACAGTCGCGTACTCTATGAAGGCCTTATTTTGGATCATCTCCTTGAACCTTTGCCTGTCCACGAAGACGTATGAAACGCCGTCCACCTCGCCTTCCCTGATGGGCCTTGTGGTGCATGACACAGACTGCCTTATTGAGGCGACGTTCCCCACAGCGTAACGAGCGAGGGTTGTCTTACCCGCCCCCGACGGCGCGGAGAGCACGAAAAGGCGGCCTGCTCCGTCGTTTTTTGCGGCTATTTTACGCCTCCATGAGCCAGCTTATTATTCAATGTTTGCGGCCTGCTCCCTGATTTTTTCCAGCTGGCTTTTTATTTCCACTACTTCACGGCTTATTTCGTACAGCGCGCTCTTTGAGCCGATGGTGTTCGCCTCCCTGTTAACTTCTTGCAATATGAATTCCAGCTTCCTTCCAACGGGGCTGCCCGCCGCCACAAAATCGCGTATCTGGGCAAGGTGGCTCTGGATTCTGATTACCTCCTCGCTGATGTCCGAGCGTTCTGCGCTGATTCCCGCCTCCGTGAGAATCCGCTCGGGCGACGCTTCGCCTTCGCCCATAAGCTCTTCTATTTTGGCTTTCATCTTATTGACAATCTCTTTTTCCTGCCCTTCCCTTGCGGAAAGAATCCTTTTAGTGCTTTGCTCCACCAAACCGACTTTTTCCAGCACGTCTTTTTGCAAAGCCCGGCCTTCGGAGGCGCGCATTTCCAAAAGTTGGGCCACGGCGTCTTTAAGGGTTTTTTCCATCATGTCCCATCTTTCCTCGATGTCGACATCGTCTTCCTCGTACTTGAGTATGTCCTTAATGGAAAGTATTGTGGCCAGGTCGGCCTCCCCTTTTACGGAATGTTCGGACTTTATCTTCTCTGCGGCCTGGAGGAACTGCCTGACAAGGTCTTCGTCCGCTACCAGCTTTCTCTTTGCGCCGTTGCCGTTGTTGCGGTTAATGGAAATCTCAAGGTGCCCTCGGGAGATCTTTTTCGACACGATTTCCCTTATTTTTCTTTCCGCTACGGCGTCGCGGGCAGGCATCCGTATGTTCATTTCAAGGAACCGGTGGTTTACGGATCGAATCTCGACAACACACCTGCTATCTCCGTTGATGCTTTCCGCCCTTGCGTAACCCGTCATGCTTTTTAACATATATAATCTCCGTACCGTTCAGCGTAAGCCGCTTTTGTAAGCATTAAGTATAATCGAAAACAGGTGGCGGGAAACCCTCAATCTTGATTTACGCTTTCCGGGGGGCCATTGCCCGGCCGGGCGCTTCCGCCTCCTCGCCTAAAACATCCAAGGAAAAATCGTCTCAGTGGCTATATAATGTACTTTCATTAATTTTAGGACACAAGTGAAAAAGAATAAAAAATCCGGTTCTTCAAAAGAGGAAAACGCCGCCGCGAGCCATTCCGGCATGACAAAGGCCGAACTTCAAAAAGAACTCGGCCGCCTGCAAAGAAAACTCGCGCGACTCGAAAAGTCGGATAAAAAGCACCGGCTGGAAAAAGCCGCCCTTCAGGAATCCGAAAACCGGTTCAACGCCATCGTATCGTCCGCTAGCGAGGCGATAATAATGACCGACGACACCGGAATTACGTCTGTTTGGAACAGGGCCGCCGAGCGGATATTCGGGTACAAAGCCAAGGAAGTGGTGGGCGAAAAAATGTCTAGCTTCATCATCCCGGAAAAATACCTTCCGCGCCACAAAAAAGGCATTAGGAAGTTCCGGAAAACAGGAAAGGCCAAAAACGCGGGCAAGATTCTGGAACTGAGCGCGCTCAGAAAAAACGGAGAGGAATTCCCCATAGAAATATCGTACGCGACGCCGGTGCGCCTCAATGGGCGCTGGCACGCGATAGCGGTAATCAGGGACATTTCAAAAAGGAGAAAAGCCGAAGAAGGGCTGACAGCGACGCTCACGGAACTGGACATAATCATGGAAAACACGGGTATCGGAATCGTATTTACCAAGGACAGAAAAATAGTACGAACAAACAAGGCGCTGGAAAAAATGTACGGCTATTCAAGGAAACAGATTATCGGATTCGACACGTCGAAATTCTATTCGTCCCGCGAAGAATACGAAAAACTCGGAAGGGAAGGCTATTCCACCATTGCAAAGGGCAAAACCTTTAAAGGCGACCTAAGGATGAAACGCGCCGACGGTTCGCTCTTCTGGTCCAGGCTCATCGGGAGAGCGGTTGACCCGGAAAATCTTGCCAAAGGCAGCATCTGGCTGGTGGAAAACGTCTCGGAACGCAAAAAGATAGAAGAGGAAGTACTGCTTTGGGCCGATTTCGCCAAGTCGAATCCGGGCCCCGTTTTAAGGTGCGGCAAGGACGGCGTGGTGCAGGTGGCCAACCCGGCGGCGATGAAATTATTCGGGATCAAGAAGGTTAAAGACGTAAGGCTGAAAGACATCATCCCCGACGCCGATAAAATGGGCATAGAAAAATTCATAGAAAAAGATTCCTCGGCATCGTTTTCGTCGCCCGTAAGGGGCGATTTCTACCAGTTTGTTTTAAGGGGAGTTTCGCAGTTGGGAGTTCTGCATATATATGGCAGCGACATCACCCGTCGGAAAAAGCTGGAAGAACGCCTTAAAGAAACGCTGGCGGAAATGCAGATCATACTCGAAAACGCCAGAGTCGGAATATGCCTGACGAAAGACGAAAAAATCATCTGGGGAAACAGCAAGCTTGAGGAGATCCTCCATGTGGAGTTGGAAAAGGTTTACGGGAAAAGCATAGAGATATTCATCCCTGCCGGCAACATCCGACAGCGGGCAAAGGAAGACCACCACCCGGCCCTTGAAAAAGGAGAAACGGTGCAAGCGGAAGACACGCTCACTCGATTCGACGGAAAGCCTTTCTGGGGAAGGATTCTTACCAGGGCAATAAACCCGAAAGACCTTTCAAAGGGAATTATATGGGTGATAGAAGACTTCAGCGAACGAAAAAGGATGGAAGACGAACTGCGCCAAGCAAAGGCAAAGGCCGAAGAAGCCACAAAGTTGAAGGACAAGTTCGTATCTCTCGTCGCGCACGACCTTAAATCTCCCTTCGCCTCGATCCTCGGCCTGTTAAGGCTTGTCGACTCGGACAAAAAGGACGCACTGGCGCCGAAACACAAAGAACTCGTCGGAAAGGTCCTTAAAAGCGGTGAAGGGCTGGTAAACATGATTGACCAGCTTCTAAACATCAGCAGGCTGCAGACGGGCAAAATGGAACTTAAACCAAAATTTATCGACGGCTTTTTCGTCTCCGTATCCGCCCTTGCCGGTTTCGACTATCTGGCCGAAGAAAAGGGAATAGAGCTAGACAGTGAAATACCACGCGGGATGCGCCTTTATGCCGATACAGACCTTTTCGTAGAGGTAATAGGCAACCTGCTATCCAACGCCATAAAGTTCTCCTACAAAGGCGGCAGGATAACGCTCTTTCGACCTCCCGGAAGAAGGACCGCCATAGCAGTAAAAGACACCGGCACGGGCATATCGGAAAAAATACTGCCCAAACTTTTTATGCACGAAGAA
>JAZFVB010000318.1:0-6282 GCA_036447515.1 Nitrospinota bacterium | reverse complement strand
CCCGATTCGTAAATAAGCATGGCAAACGTAAACGGCTCGGCGCCCGTGGCACAAGCGGCGGACCACAAGCGCATTTCACCGCCTTTCCTTTCTTTCAGTTCCGGCAGGATATTATCAACGAACACTTCCATTTGCGGCTTTTCACGGAAGAAGTACGTTTCGTTTACCGTAAGGAGATTTATAAGCTCTTCGATCTCATCGTCCTTTTTCCGGTCGAAACGAAGGAGGAGATAGTATTCCCTTGCCGTCTTAAGCCGGTTTGCGTCTATTCTAACTTTTATGCGTTTGTGGAAAAGAGCCTCCTGGCTCCCCACAAAAACAAGCCCGGCATAGTCGCGTACAAAATCGGAAAGGAGCTTGAATTCCTCTTCCGTCATCTTATATGCCACTACGTACGCTCCTTCAAAATGCGCGTTTTATTTCATCCGATTCAGGAAGAAGGGAAACTTTTTACAGCGTCGTCGCTATTATCGAAAATCTCGAAACGCGACAAAAGGCCCATCATGTCAAACAGTGTTTTCACCCTTCCGCGTATTGATACCAGCTTTAGGTTTCCGTCTTTCTTGTGCAGGTTTTTCATGGTAGAAACCAGAACGCCCAAGCCGTAACTGGAAAGGTGGTCAATTCCCCCCATGTCCAAGACTATGCTTTTGACATTTGACGCAATCAGAGTGTCTAATATTTCCAGGAGCCGGGGAGCGGAATGGACATCAAGTTTCCCATCAAGCCTGAGAACCTCGACGTCACCGAATCTTTCCTGTTTTATTATCACCGTTGCTCTTTTCGCTTAAAGTCATCTAAATAAATTTCTTTCATCCAGTAATCGGATGTTTCCTTGCCGGCTGATTCCATCGATCTCACAGCCTCTTGACCGCCGGTGGATCGAATGGCCAGCGCCGCCGCGCGGCAGACCGAGGGGTACTCGTCTTCAAGGCACGACGCAAGCGCGTCCGAGGCCGAAGGCATTTTCAGGTCCCCAAGAACCGAGCAGGCCAAACGCCTTGCCTCGGCGTTTTTTATTCCCGCCAGATCGTATGAGAAAGCGTGCCTTTGCCATATCGTGCCCAATCCGTTAAATGCTTCGTAGCGGCACCTCTCGTCGGGAAGGAACGAAACTATAAGATCGGCATTTTCCGGAGCTCCGGTTTTTCCCACGACTTCAATGGACTTCCTTAAAAGAATTCCTTCCGTTCTCTCGCTGCGGATATTTTCCACAAGGTCAATAACCGCCTGTGTGGCCGAAGAGGCGCAAAGGTCGTAAATGGCCTTAAGGGCGGCATTTTTTATTATCCATTTAGGCGAATCCAGATACGGTTCTATTTTTTTTGCGTCGCTCTCACTCCCTATGCTCCCGATTGCAATTATCGCCTCCGCCGTAACTTCCGGTTCGGAATCTTCCAATGCCTCCATAAGAACGGGAAGGGCGCGCGAGTCCCCCAACTGCCCAAGCGCCGTACATATGAAGATGCGATTTTCAATATCTTTCTCTTTTTGCATAAGCGCGCAAAGGCTGGGAACAGCTTTGCCAAGACCGACATTGCCTATGGATCGTATAGTGTGGCGCCTTAAGATGCTTTCGTAGGAATCGAGGACCTCTATCAGCATGTCGTTGGTCTCTGCGTGGTTTATCCTGCCCAGGGCAAGTACCGCCTCTATCTTCACGTCGATGTCTTCGTCCATCAACATGCGGGTAAGCGCTTCGGCGTTGCCCTTATTTTCCATCAGGCCTTTATGCGAGACTCCGATATATCCCAATGATTGGACAGCTCCGGAACGTACAATCGGCGATGCGTCGATAAGGCCTTCTATCAGGGCTTCAATTACACCCGGAACTTTGTTAAAGCCCAATATCCTGTATCCTCCACGGCGGACATATTCGTTTTCGGAATCAAGGATAGCTTTTACTTTCCCGGTTATTTTTTTATCTGCCAGCATCGCTATTCCGCCAACGGCGGAGTTCCTGACTGTTTCTTCGTTACTTGCCAAGAATTCCGCCATGCGATCGAAAGATCCGGCGGCGTTGAGCATCCCCAGCGATTTCAGCGTATCGCTCACCAACTCGGATGATGGGGAATCCAGGAATGGGATCAGGCAATTTCCATCGCCCGGTTCGCCCAGCACGCCGATAATCCGTATCAGGTTGCTCTGTATTTCCTTTTCAGGCGATTTCAGGGTGTCCTTTATTTCTTTCAGCCCGACCGCACCGGCTTGAATTATCAGTTCCCTTAAATTATCTTCCTTGTTTTCGTCCGTGAAAAGGCCGAAAAGTTCCGGTAGCGGCAGACGCCCCTTTACGTAACGCAAAAGCAGAAACGCCGACTGCCATTCCCTTAAATCCTGCGAGTGCAACAGCTTAACCAATATGCCGAAGAAACTTTCAGAGTCGATCCGTTTAATCCTTTTAATGGCCGCGCTGTGAAAATATGTTTGCCGTTCAATCTTGGCGAATGTTTCAACGCTGAAAACGATGTCTGCAAGACCAACTGCGCATGCTTTCAGTATTGTCGGATCGTCGCTTTTTCCCACCATTTCCAGCAGCGGATCAAGGCCGGCAATGTCGCCGATGTTCCCCAGCGCAATAACCGCCGGGTAGCACAATATTTCGTCGTCCAGCGCTTCGATGCAAACAGGGCACGCCCTTTCGTCGCCTATTTTTCCAAGCGCGTATATGTAGGGGAATTGCGACCACCTGCTTTCTTTTTTCAAGGCTTCGATAAGGGGCACAACGGCGTCCGGCGAGCCTATGTTTCCCAGCGCCTCCACCGCGGCGTGGCGTATATTTTCGGCATTATCTTTAAGCACACTTATAAGCGCCGCGACATTCTCACTGCTCTTGAAGTGTCCAAGGGTGATCGCGCAGAAAATCCGCAAGGCTTCCGAGCCGCCGCCGAGTAAAAGCTCCGTTAGCGGTTTTATCACGTCCTCGCCCATCTCGTTAAGGACGGACATTGCGGAGTTCCGGATAGAGGGTTCCTCGTCCCCAAGGCAATCGATTAACGGCTGAATTGAGCTGTTGTCCCGGATTTTTATGAGCGCGTCGATTACGGTATTACGCACCTGCCAGGCGTCGTCGCCCAGAAGTCTAATTAAGGGCCTCACGCCCCTGTCATCGCCGAGTTCGCCAAGTTTCTTGGCCGCAAGCCTTCGGGTCGAAAAATCCTTCGACTTGAACCGGCCAGTTAAGACTTCGATTTCGTCCATGACTACTTTACAATCTTAACAGTACTGAACCCCATGTAAAACCGCCGCCGAAAGCCACCAACAGCAAAAGATCGCCGGGCCCTACCCGTCCCTCCCGTACGGCTTCGTCCAGCGCTATCGGGATCGAAGCCGCGGCGGTGTTTCCGTACTTTTCCAGGTTTTTAAAAAAGAGGCTCTCGTCCAAATCAAGATATTTTGCAACGCCGGCGATGATGCGCTCGTTGGCCTGGTGCGGGATAACCATCTTTATGTCCGACGGCTTTATGCCGTTATGGTTGATCGCGGCCTGCGCCGCTTCCACCATCGACTTGATAGCCACCTTGAATATCTTGTTACCCAACATGGTGAGGCTGTACTTTTTCTCCGAGATCATTTCCGGCGTAAACCTCAAGGCACTGCCCCCGCCCGGCGTCATGAGGTAATCGGCTTTCGTTCCGTCGGAATAAATGTGCGTCGATATGATGCCGGCGTCGCCTTCCGAGCGGCTTAGTACCACCGCGCCCGCGCCGTCGCCGAAAAGAACGCAGGTAGTCCTGTCCTCCCAGTTGATAATGCTCGAATAAACTTCCGAACCTATTACAAGGGCGTTTTTATACTGTCCCGATTCGATGAAGCTTTTCGCCGTCGCAAGGGCGAATATAAATCCCGAACAGGCGCCCAGAAGATCGAAGGCCACGGCGTTTTTCGCTTTTATCTTTGCCTGCACGAAACATGCGGTAGACGGGAAAAACATGTCCGGGGTGGAGGTGCCGACTATTATCAGGTCGATATCCCGGGCTTCGATACCGGCGGATTCCATAGCCCGTTCGACTGCCGGTACCGCAAGGTCCGAGGCCGAGGCGCCGTCCGGCGCTATCCTGCGCTCTTTAATGCCGGTGCGTTCCACTATCCACTGGTCCGATGTATGGACCATCTTTTCGAGATCGTGGTTGGTCAGCACCTTTTCCGGCAGGTAACTGCCGGTTCCTTTTATAAGGGCTTTCAACGTTCCCTGTCCCCGCCGTCTTCGGACGCGGCCGGCGGCTCGAACTGTATCGACTTCTTGATCTGCCTCCAGAAGCCGTCCTTCTTTTCGGCTTGCCCGATGATATCCGAGCTTTCCTTCAGCGCCTTATTAATCTTTTCCATCACACCCATTCTCGTAAAACGTTCGGCCTGCATAACCGCATTCTTTATCGCCTTGGCCGATGAAGAACCGTGGGATATTATAACAGCGCCGTTAAGGCCTAGCAGCGGCGCGCCTCCGTATTCGCTGTGATCGACCCTTTTCTTGAATTCCTCGAGGTAGGGCTTTACGAGGAGGTAACCCAGCTTGCTTCGCAAGTTGCGCGAAAAAATTTCGCGAAGCGCTCCGGAAATCATTTCCGCCAGGCTTTCGCTTATTTTCAGCGAAATGTTGCCGACGAACCCGTCGCACACTATTACGTCGGCGTTGCCTTGGTAAACCTCCTTTGCCTCTATGTTTCCGTTGAAGTTAAGGGCGCTTGCCTTTAAAAGCGCCGCCGCTTCTTTTGTTATTTCGTTTCCTTTCGTTTCCTCCTCGCCTATGCTCAGAATCGAAACGACGGGGTTATCCTTTTTAAGTTCGTGCGACGCGTATATCGAACCCATCAAGCCGAATTCGAAAAGCGTCCGGGGTTTGCAATCCACGTTCGCTCCCGCGTCGATGAGAATCGACCATCCCCTGCCGGTGGGAAGCATGACGGCGATTGCCGCCCTGCTAAGCCCCGGCATCCTGCGAAGTATGAGGCTGCCGGCGGCCATTACTGCGCCCGTGTTTCCCGCGCTTACGAATGCATCGGCGGAACCGCTCTTCAGCATGTTCAACCCGACCATTATTGAGGAATCCTTTTTTTTCCTGTACGCGAGCGCGGGGGATTCGTCCATTTCCACTAACTGGGATGCGTTTATCACTTCGATGCCGAGTCCCGCCGTTTGGTGACGGGCAAGTTCTTCGTTTACCGCGTCTTCAATCCCTATAAGCCGTACCGTTACGCCCAGTTCGCGCGCGGCAAGGACCGCTCCTTCAACTGTGGCGCTAGGGGCGTTGTCTCCGCCCATGGCGTCAACGGCGATTTTCATTTAGTCTTCTTCTACTCTTATCACTTCCTTATCGCCGTACATCCCGCAGCTTGAGCAGACGTGATGAGGCAGTTTCGGTTCCTGGCAGTTCGGGCAAACCGACAGGCCGGGCGATTTGAGCCCGTCATGCGACCGCCTCATTCCCCTTTTTGAGCTTGTGGTCTTTTTCTTTGGTACCGGCATAGTCAGTTCCTTTCCCTATTATTTATCCAGTTTCAGATTTTTCAGCACGGCCAGCCTGCCGTCTATCTCTTTTTTGGAGCATCCGCACTCCGCGGCGTTAAGGTCCGCGCCGCATTTTGGGCAAAGCCCCTTGCAGTCCTCCCTGCATAGGGGCTTTAACGGCACGGCCAGCCCCAGGCCGTCATGGAGCGTCTGGTAAAGATCGACGGTTTCCCCTTCGTAGAAGTTGTACTCGCTGCTGTCTTCCATATCAATTTCTTCCATTTTCGGAAAAAAATGCGCGTCTACCTGCGCTTCAATCGTTTCAGTATAACCGGCCAGGCAGCGCGAACACTCCACCTCAACAGTCGTCTTTACCGTGCCCTTTATGTAAATATCTTCGCCAAACCTGGTAACGTGCAGGTCGGCGTTCACAGGCTCCAAAGACGTCTTCCCTTCTTCGGGCAGAAAGGCTTCAAAAGGTCGCCTGATTTCAATATACAGGCCGCTTTCCTCGTCGATATCGTTTATATCGACTACAAAGGGATGATCGCCTTTTTTACCGTAACGTTTTCTTTCCATGACAATACTCGCCACAACCGATACCCGCTGAAAACCCTTATATAAGAAGCGGCGCTATGACCAGCGATACAACGGCCATCAGTTTTACGACAATGTTCATCGCCGGGCCCGAAGTGTCCTTGAACGGATCGCCGACCGTATCGCCCACGACCCCCGCCATGTGCGCATCGGAGCCCTTTCCGCCATACTGGCCGCTTTCTATATATTTCTTTGCATTGTCCCACGCACCGCCGCTGTTAGCCATTAGAAGAGCCA
>JAZFVB010000317.1:0-3499 GCA_036447515.1 Nitrospinota bacterium | reverse complement strand
GGACGGAACACCGCCTTCACCGGCTTGTGCCTGTACCGCACCTGCACGTCTATTTCCTGCCCGTCTTTCAGCGGCAGGTGGATTGTAAGGCCGCCGACAGTCATCGCGTCGGCGTACAGTTCATCTTCCGAACCGACGACGACGGTGTTCGTTTCCGGCTCGATGCCTGTTACGTAGAGGCGGTGCGAATGTCCAATGCCCAGCCCCCTTCGCTGGCCGACGGTGTAAAACGGTATTCCCTTGTGTTTGCCGACCACTTTGCCGGAGCCGTTTTTTATCTCGCCCGGTTCCACGTTGCCCGCGTACGACCTTATGAATTCCGGGTAATCGTCGCCGGGCACGAAACAGATTTCCTGGCTCTCGGCCTTTTCGGCGGTTTTAAGCGAATAGGTTGCGGCTATGGCGCGTGTTTCTTCTTTGGTCAGCTCGCCCAGCGGAAAAAGGAGGCGGTCGAGGTTTTTTTGCGGAACGTCGAAAAGGAAATAGCTTTGATCCTTGTTGAGATCGACGCCGCGCATTATTACATTTTTCTTATCACCGACTTGGCCGATGCGGGCGTAGTGGCCGGTGGCGAGTTTCGAGGCGCCGAGTTGACGCGCGCGGCGCAAAAGGCTCTCGAATTTCAGAACGCGGTTGCACGCTATGCACGGGTTGGGCGTGCGGCCCCTTGCATATTCGTTTACGAAGTAATCGACCACGAACTCTTTGAACTCTTTTTTCAGGTTCATCGTGTAGTGGGGGATGCCGAGTTTGTCGGCCACCCGGCGGGCGTCGTTCACGTCGTCGAGCGAACAGCAGCCGCTTTTTTTATCTTCCTCCGGTACGTTCCAAAGGCGCATCGTTACGCCTATCGGCTCGTACCCCCTCTCTTTGAGCAACGCGGCGGCAACGGAGCTGTCCACCCCGCCACTCATAGCAACGACTACTTTTTCCTTCATGACTTTCTACTATAAAGAATTTTCCCGATAAGGTCACGGATTTGAAATGTATTTACCTAGAAGTGAATAAATTCAGGTAGAAAAAGAGCGATTAGAAAAACTAGCTTATAATGATACAATACTAGCACGATTTGTTTCGATATAAGCAAGGGGCATTTTACAAACAGAGTGATTTAATGAACAAAGTGCAATGAAAACATACGTGAAGCATAAAGCAGACGAAACAAAAGTCGAAAGGGTGCTTATAGGGCGCGATTTTTCTTTCGAACCTAAAGTTCCCATCGGCGAGGTGGCCACGATTGAGTGGAAAAACACCAAATACAGAACGATTATGCGGGGAGTTTTACTTCAGAAATATTTTCTTATTGATATTCCGGTTGAAATCGACGGCTCTCCCGTAAAATTCGACTACAATTCGATATTGCGGTTCCATTTCATTATCGAAGGGATGGTTTACGGACTCAGGGTATGTGTCCTCAGCGCGCATTCCGAGGCCGGCATCCTCGTTCTGGAGTATCCCTCCCAGGCCGGAAGGTTCAACCTGCGGGAGAGCCAGCGTGTAAGGGTAACGATACCGGCTTTCATTATCACCCATAATTTCAAGGACCTTACCGACTGCGCGGTTGTGGATATTTCCAGGGCCGGTGCGCGTATCGTTATCGATGAATTGGTATCCGCTAAAAAGAAAGAGTGGGCAATGATCAATTTCGTCCTGCCAAACGGCAATTCCGTCGAAACGCTGGAAGGTATCGTGCGTTCGGTGGAGCACGTGGGAAAACACAAGCATATGGGAATAAGTTTTGACGCGAAAAATGATATTGCACTGAACACTATAGGCGATTTTTGCGATGAATGCGCGTCGTACGCGGACGCCGAGACGCATGCTAAGACAAAGATGTTCGAGGCCGGGCAGAGCGTTACGATAGAATTCAGCAAGAAAAAAGTCAAGACGTCCATACGCGGCTGGAAATGGGAACAAAGCGGATACCTGTTGATAGAGCCTCCAATCGAGGCAATGCCGGAAGGTTTCAAGCCGGGCGTGGTGACTATAGTCCGCTTTAAAAAGGGCGGAAAGAGTTTCGGAATCGCAACCCGTTTCATTGCGAACCTTAAAAAGACGGGGCTTTGGGTATTCGAGTTCCAGGAAGACATTGTGGAGTTTTCGTTCAGGACGAACGAGCGGCTGTCGTGCATGATTCCCGTCTCCATTTATGAATCCAGAAAAGACAGAACCGCGCAGATAGGAAACGGAATGATATTGGACATAAGCCTCGGCGGAGTGAGGCTGGTAACTAAAAAGACGTTGCACGTTTCCAGCGGCGATGGGCTGGGTGTTAGTTTCAATCTGTGTGATTCGGAAGTCATCGACCGGCAGGTCATCGAACTAAAGCGCACGGGCATGATCAACGGCTTTTATGAGTACGCCGGCTCGTTTGTGGAATTAGGGGTTGAAGAAGAGGAAAAGATCAAAAAGCTTTTTGAATTCTGCATTGTCTGGATGACCGAATAGCTTTTTTACGATGGTCTGTGATATTTTCCACGGATGGCGCCAAAAAAGCTAAACGTACTTTTCGCCGCTTCCGAGATCGCGCCGTTTATTAAAACCGGCGGGCTTGCCGACGTGGCTTCGGCCCTGCCCCGCGCCCTTTCCGCGCTGGGACAAAACGTAATTGCCATCCTTCCGCTTTACGGTTCGATAAGCCTTAAGGGCCTCAAAAAGACCGGCATAACCGTGCGCGTTGAAATGGACGGCCGCACTTATTCATCGGCGATTTTTGAGGGGAAGCTCGACCGGAAAACGAAGATTTATTTCCTGCACCAGCCCGCCCTGTATGGAAGGCCGAACCCATACGGCGAAGGCAACGTCGATTACCATGACAACGACGCGAGGTTCGTCTTTTTCAACCGCGCGGTTTTCAGCTTTTTAAGAAAACTGAATTTCAGGCCGGACGTTATACATGCCAACGACTGGCAGTGCGGCCTCATGCCCGCCTATCTTAAAAATACGGACGACGGATTCTTTGAAAAAACCGCGTCAGTTTTCTCCATCCATAGCCTTGCTTACCAGGGACTTTTCCCGAAAAAGTCGATGAGCCTCACCGGACTGCCGAAAAAGCTTTTCGGTCCTGAAGGCTTGGAGATCTACGGAAAGCTGGGAATGCTGAAATCGGGCGTTGTCTTCGCCGACGCCGTTACCGCCGTCAGCCCGACATACGCTAAAGAAATACTCACCCCCGATCTTGGGTTCGGTATGCAGGACGTACTCGGGAAAAGAAAAAAATCCCTTTACGGGATACTTAACGGCATCGACACTAAGGAGTGGAATCCGGCGACGGACAGGCACATCCCCGCAAACTATTCCCGCAAAAAACTCGGCGGAAAGGCAAAATGCCGCGCCGCGTTCTTGAAGAAGGCCGGGTTGGGGAACGACCTCCAAAAGCCGCTTATAGGGATAGTTTCGCGCCTGATAGAGCAAAAGGGGTTCGACATTGTGGCCGCGGCAAGCGAAAAAATAATGAAAGACGATTTTTACCTTGCCGCCCTCGGAACCGGCCAGCCGG
>JAZFVB010000316.1:0-2949 GCA_036447515.1 Nitrospinota bacterium | reverse complement strand
GTAAGGCCGGTTGTTATCGTGGCGGACGACCAGGAGGTGCACCGCATTTTAATCAAGGAGCAGCTCGAAAAGATAACCGATGCGGAAGTTGTAGCGGTGGACAACGGCAAAATTGCTTTCAAGCTTGCAAAAGAGCTGGACCCCATAACTGGTGATTACAGATCTGCATATGCCCGTGATGGACGGGTTTCAGTTGATACGCAAGATGCGCGAAGAGGTTGGAACATACAACATCCCCATTATCGTAAACTCCGCCATATCGTCATCCGCCAGCCCGTCGGACGGCACCATGATCGACTCGAGGACTTACGCATTTGAACTCGGCGCGGACGACTTTATCGAAAAGCCGCTTGTACCGGACGACTTCGTGCCGCGCGTTTCCAAATACCTGCCATAACGCCGGTTTAGGAAAAATGTCCTTATATGTGCGGAATCAGTCTCTTTATTACAATACCTTGGGAAATTCGCGGTAAAAGTGGTAAAATTATGCGAATCGTTAATTTTAATTGCCTTTATTAAGGGGAACGAACCATGGGTGAAGACGAAGATAGAGAGTTTGAACCGGAAAGCGAAGGGTCTCTTGAGCAGTTTGAAGAAGAATTGCTGAAGGAAGAGAAGAAGAAGGCCCGTTCAAAGTCTTTAACGACGGTCATTTTTCTGGTTTTGCTTGGTGGAGGAGGTTTTTACGCCTATACCAATTATTTTGCGCCCAAGGAAGAGCCCCTGCCGCCGGTTAGATCCGCCGCGCTAAATAAAAAAGGGCAGCCCGCGGCCGAGCAGCAACAAAAGGAAGAGGATCAATGGGTAGCCGACGAAGAGGAAAAAACCCCCGCTGAAGATGCTGTCGGCGAAAAGACCGCTGAAACGGAACAACCAGCGCCCGCCGCCGGAACTGCAAAGGTAGAGGCCCCAAAAGAAAAAGTTGTCCAGAAAAAACTCCCGGAAATGGCATCCCCGGAAATGGCGTCAACTAAGCCGCAACCGAAAAAAGAACCAGAAAAAGCCGCAATAACCGAGAAGGCTCCCGAACCTAAGTCCAAACCTCAGCCCAAACCTCAGGTAGTTGCGAAAGCGGAGTCCCCGGTTAAAAAAGCGGAAGAGAAAGCGATAGAAAAAAAGGCTGAACCCGCGGCTACTACCCCTTCAAGCGTTGTGACGGATGCAAGAACCTATACCCTGCAGGCCGGATTTTTTGCCGTTCCCAAAAATGCCGAAGTAATGATGGAGCGACTGGAAAAGCTTGGCCTTACGCCTACCTCCAAAAAGACAGCATATTCGTCTAGGAGAGTGTCCGTTTGGGAAGGTTTTTACAAGTTCCGCGAACTGGCCCAAGATATGGCTGAACTGCTTGCGGGGCAGGGTTTCAAACCCAAAGTAGTCCTTACGGGTCCGGGTAACTATTCGCTGAAAATTGGCGAGTACGGCTCGGAAGCGGCGGCGGACGCCACTGTGAGATCTCTTGAGGAAAGGGGCTTTAGCGTTCGGCTGGAATCCGGCTCGGGCGTCGTAAATGAGGCCACCATCATACGTATTGAAAAGATTAGCGGAAAACAAAGGCTCGATGAAGTAAGAGCCATACTTAAAGAAAATAATATAGATAATTTCCCTGTAAGTCGATAAGCTCACTTAAAGAGCGGGCGAACATACACCCCATCTGAAAATAGGCCGCGTTCCTACTCGCAATCTAAGGTACGGTCTCAGGCCTTTACGTTTACCTTCGGTTTCGGTTTCCCATTTTGAACTGCCGCCGACAGGTTATCCTTCACAATCGGTTCTTCGCCAGTTCGCTTTTTCTTGGGCGGTTTTACCTGCTCGCCCTCCTTAATGCGGTTCGTCATCATGGCCTGATTACCACTTCCTCCAACTTTATTTACTGCCATCGTTAACCTCCGTTCATCAAAATATTTAATTTATACCTTATCTGTTTATCGGATGTTTTTCATAAAACTTTAGCCTTAAAAAAAATAAAAATGGAGCCATAACATTCTGTATTTAATGGAGTATAAAGAAGTGACATGCGATTGTGGTATATTATCGTGTTCTATATGGAAAACATAAGGAACTTTTCGATAATTGCCCATATCGATCACGGCAAGTCCACGCTGGCGGATCGCATACTGCAAAAGACCGAAGCCGTAACCCAAAGGGAAATGAAGGAACAGCTCCTCGATCAGATGGAACTGGAGCGCGAACGGGGCATAACGATCAAGGCTCAGGCTGTGCGTTTAAATTACAGGGCGCGCGACGGAAACGATTACATACTAAACCTTATCGATACTCCCGGCCATGTTGATTTCACTTACGAGGTGTCAAGAAGCCTTAGCGCGTGCGAAGGCGCCCTCCTTCTGGTGGACGCCTCGCAGGGCATAGAGGCCCAGACACTTGCAAACATGCACCTGGCCGAAGCTCTGAACCTTACGATCATTCCGGTAATAAACAAAATAGACCTGCCGGCCGCAAACCCGGATATGGTTAAAAAGCAGATCGAAGAAATTCTTTGCATTGATCCGTCGGAGGCGATACTGGCGTCGGCAAAAAGCGGGGAGGGCGTGGACGACGTGCTGGAGGCGGTGGTAAAGAGGATCGAACCTCCGAAGGGCGATCCCGAAGCGCCTTTAAAGGTCCTTTTGCTTGATTCGTGGTACGACTCGTATCAGGGCGTGGTCGTCCTTGCCAGGATTTACGACGGCACCCTGACGATAGGCGCAAAGGTGCGCTTCATGGGCGCTCATAAGGAGTACGTCATCTTGCAGATGGGCATATTCACACCATCTTCCAAATCGATAGAATCCGCGGGGCCGGGCGAAGTCGTCTTTTTCACCGCGGCCATAAAGACCATAGAAGACACAAAGGTGGGCGACACGATAACCGGAGTAAAGGAGCCGGCAAAAACGCCTCTTCCGGGATTCAAGGAGCCAAAGCCGATGGTCTTTTGCGGCCTGTATCCCA
>JAZFVB010000315.1:0-4411 GCA_036447515.1 Nitrospinota bacterium | reverse complement strand
CGGAACGTTCCTGCCGAATTACGTCGAGTTGGGAATATTCAAAAGCGATCCTTTCATTAGCATAGACGAGGAGGGCGTCGGGGAGCTAATGGAAATCGGCGTAAAAAGGGGAAGGAAAACGAAAAAGAATTTAAAGATGGGTATCTGCGGCGAACACGGAGGCGATCCGTCCTCGATAGACCTTTGCCACAGGCTTGACCTCAATTACGTCAGCTGTTCGCCATACAGGATACCGATAGCCAGGCTTGCGTCGGCCCACGCGGCTTTGAAGCATGGCAAGAAAAAGGGAAAGCGGTAAAAGAATTTGAAGATCGATTTAATTTGAAAATATAAAAGTGAAAATAAAATGAAATCCCACTTCATGGAGCGGGCGCTCTTGCTGGCAAGAAAGGCGGCTGGAAACACCGGCCCGAACCCGATGGTGGGGGCGGTGATTGTCAAGGCGGGGAAAATAATCGCCGAAGGCTACCATAAAAAGGCCGGCGCCGACCACGCAGAAGTAGAGGCGCTTAAAAAGGCCAAAAAAGAAGCGAAGGGAAGCGCCCTCTACGTTACGCTGGAACCCTGCTCCCATACGGGCAAAACGCCCCCCTGCGTGAAGGCAATAATCTCCGCCGGCGTGAAGACGGTCGTGGTGGCGACAAAGGACCCCAACCCGCTTGTTGCGGGCAAGGGAATCGCGGAACTTAAAAAGGCGGGGATCGTCGTCAAGCAGGGGCTTTTGCAAAAAGAGGCCGAAAGGCTAAACGAGGCGTTCAACAAGTTCATCACGCAAAAGACGCCGTTCGTTACCATGAAGGCGGCGGGCAGTCTGGACGGTAAGATAGCCGCCACAAACGGCGATTCGCGCTGGATAACCAACGAGCTTTCGCGTAAAAGGGTGCACGAAATGCGAAGGGAAGCCGACGCGGTAATGGTGGGCGTGAATACCGTCATTAAAGACGACCCCCAGCTTAACGTGCGGCCCATAAAAAAAGGCGTCAGGCAACCGCTTCGCATAGTAGTCGATACAAACCTTAAAACGCCCATCGAGGCGAAGGTGCTCAACAGCGCCGGAGGAGGGGTGATTATTGCCGCTGGCGAATCCGTTTCCCTTTCCAAAATGCGGGCGCTGGAGGCAAAAGGCGCACAGGTTCTTAAAATCAAGCAAAGGGGCAGGGAACTTAACCTGAAAGAACTTATGAAGGCCGTTGCCGCGCTGGACGTTGTGTCGGTCCTCATTGAAGGCGGTTCGATGCTTTTTACCTCCGCCCTGAACGAAGGCGTGGTCGACAAGGTTGCCCTTTTCTACGCGCCGATACTCTTAGGCGGCTCGTGCCGCTATTCGATATTCGAAGGCAAAGGCGTAAAGAAGGTGTCGGAAGCGATCAAAATAAAAGGCGCCGCCTTCACCCAGTACGGCGAGGATATCCTTGTGGAAGGATACCTGTAGAGCCATGTTCACAGGCATCGTTCAGGCCGCAGGGAAAGCCGATTCGATATCATTTTCGGGGGGGGCGGCAAAACTCGTCATAGAAGCGGCCGGAGAAGCGGCCGGATTCTGGGACGACTGCACTATCGGCGACAGCATAGCCATAGACGGGGTGTGCCTGACGATAAAGGAAATGACCGATAAAAAGGCCGCGTTCGACGTATCGGCGGAAACGCTGCAACGTTCCACAATCGGCAAATATAAAACCGGCGCTACCGGCTCCAAGGTGAACCTTGAAAAAGCCCTAAGGCTTTCGGACCGTCTGGGAGGGCATTTCATGCAGGGCCACGTGGACGGGCTCGGCAAATACATCGGAAGCGAAACGAAAGGCGAAAACGTCGAGATGAAGTTCTCAATACCCAAGGAACTGGAACGCTACGTCGTGGAAAAAGGCTCGATAGCGATAAACGGCGTAAGTCTTACCGCATACGGCATCAAGGACGGCGCCATGACGATAGCCGTCGTTCCCCATACGCTGGAAGTTACAAACCTCTCCGGCCTCAAGCCCGGTTCGCCTGTGAACCTGGAATGTGATATTATAGCTAAGTACACGGAAAAGCTGCTCTTATCGTCAAAAGACGAGGGGATTAGCGTCGAATTCTTGAATGAAAAAGGATTCATTTAACTTAAACATCTTTGTAACCGGGGGCACCAAAAACAGATGATATTCAGCAAAGTAACCGAGGCGGCCAAAGACCTCGCAAAAGGCAAGATGGTCATCCTTATGGACGACGAGGACCGCGAAAACGAGGGCGATCTCGTTTGCGCCGCCCAGAAAGTGACGGCGGAAACTATCAACTTCATGGCAAAATTCGGGCGCGGGCTTATATGTCTGGCCCTCACTCCCGATAAGGCCGATTCCCTCGGCCTCGAGCAGATGGCCCCCAAGAACACCTCCCGTTTTTCGACGGCGTTCACGGTTTCAATCGAGGCGCGCCACGGAGTGACCACCGGCATATCCGCCGCGGACCGCGCCACTACGATACTTGCGGCGGTAAATCCCGACGCCAAACCGGAAGACCTCGTTCACCCCGGCCACGTCTTTCCCCTTCGCGCAAAGAGAGGCGGCGTGCTGGTAAGGACGGGGCAGACGGAAGGCTCCATCGACCTGGCCCGCATAGGGGGGTTGCAACCGGCCGCGGTCATATGCGAGGTAATGAACGAAGACGGAACGATGGCCCGCCTCGACGACCTGGAAATTTTCGCAAAGGAGCACGGCCTCAAGATTATAACGGTGAAGGATATCATCCATTACCGCATGGGAAGGGAATCGCTGGTGCAACGCGCCGCCGAAGTGAACATGCCAACGGAGTTCGGACTTTTCAAAACCATCGGCTTCGAAAATTCGATAAACGACCATGTGCACATAGCCCTCGTAATGGGGGACATAAACCCGCAAGACGAGACCCTTGTAAGGATGCATTCCCAATGCCTTACTGGCGATGTTTTCCACTCGCGCCGCTGTGATTGCGGCGAACAGCTTGAAGCCGCCCTTGCGATGATCGCAAAGGAGGGCTGCGGAATACTTGTATACCTTTATCAGGAAGGCAGGGGCATAGGGCTTATCAACAAACTGAAGGCTTATGAACTGCAGGATCAAGGCCACGACACGGTTGAGGCAAACGAAAAGCTTGGGTTCGCCCCGGACTTGCGCGATTACGGCATCGGCGCGCAGATACTTTCAAACCTCGGCGTAGGCAAGATACGCCTTATGACCAACAACCCGAAAAAAATCGTGGGGCTGGAAGGTTACGGCCTGAGCATCGTTAAACGCGTTCCCCTGCAGACTAAACCCAGGCGCGACAACCTTCGCTACCTGTCGGCAAAGAAATCGAAGCTGGGGCATATGCTCGAACTGAAGACGGAAGGAGACAAGAAACGATGAAAACCCCAATGAATACCCGTATAAATACGATAGAGGGAAAACTTAACGGAAAAGGCAAAAAGATCGGAATAGTCGCCAGCCGTTTTAACGACTTCATTAACGAAAAGCTGATCGGCGGCGCGCGCGACTGCCTGGCGCGCCACGGCGTAAACGACGGCGACATAACACTTGTACGGGTTCCGGGCGCATTCGAGATACCGTTCGCGGCAAAAAAACTGGCCGAAGGTGCAAAGCTGGACGCCGTAATATGCCTGGGCACGATCATACGCGGCGACACGAACCATTACGAGCTGCTTTCCGCGGAAGTTACCAAGGGAATAGCCTCGATAGCGCTGAATGCCAGCATCCCCGTTGTTTATGGAATAGTGACCACGGAAACGCTGGAGCAGGCCATCGAGCGCGCCGGTAGCAAAGGGGGCAACCGAGGGTGGGACGCCGCCATGTCGGCGCTGGAGATGATCGACCTGAGCGCCCAGCTTTAGGGTATTCGTTAGCCCGTGAATGGTCAGCGGGGGAGGCCTCATATAGATACCAGCCTGACCCAGTTACCGTTATCCTCACCATCGCGACATTAACCGCACGGTCAACTATTAAGAAAGCAAGCGTTCGTATTTAAGTGTAAAATACACGCATTATGTGTATCCGAACAACTTCCCGGTTTTCACCTATCGGGGCTTCGCAAAAAAAGACGGCGGCGCTGAAGTTGAAATGGGCGTAAGGCGCGCGGGCCGCGAGGCGGCCGTAAAGATACTCTACGCGGTGGAGTTCGGCGAAAAAACCCGGCAGGACGCAATCGAAGAATACTGGCAGGGGCATAAGGGCTCGCCAAAACTTAAAGAATTCACATCCAAACTTGTAAACGGCGTTCGCGAAAACCGCGAACCGATAGACGAAATGATAAACGGCGCAAGCGAGAACTGGCCGGTGAGCCGCATGGGCGAGGTGGACCGCAACATCATGAGGGTTGCGGCGTTCGAGATTATGGAATGTCCCGAGGTGCCCCCGTCCGCGGTCATAAACGAGGCCGTGGAGATGGCCAGGATATACGTGGACAA
>JAZFVB010000314.1:0-4924 GCA_036447515.1 Nitrospinota bacterium | reverse complement strand
TTTTTACAGTTTCCGTATTATTTGCCGCTTGAGCGTATAAGCCTTTTCGAAAGGGAAATGGAAAACTGCCGGAAGAGTTTTTCCCTTATTTCCAGGCTTAATTTCTCAATCCCCTTCCCGTCTATTTTAGATACGTAACAGTCGCTTATCGCAAGGATGCTCGCGCTGCGCGGCTGGTCGAGAATTACCGCTATTTCGCCGAAACAATCGCCTTTCCGTAACGTGGTTACCGTCCGTTTTACATCGTTACGGCCTTTAATGATGATATTCACGGTACCCCGAATTATCACGTAGAAAAAATCGCCCTTTGTATTCTCCCTGATGATGTGCTGGTGGGCGTTATATTTTTTTATTTCCGAAATTTCAAGAAAGGAGTTCAGTTCTTCGTCGGTAAAGATGCTGAAGAAGTCCAGGGATTTTAGCAGGAGTTTCGATTTTTCCAGGCCGTTCTGATCGGCAATATTATCTTCATTCATTTAATTTCAAACAGGGACATCTATCACTATATCATGGCATTTTATGCACCGTCCAGCCGCCGGATGCGGACGCGTGGAATTCGGCAGAACCGGCGGGCCGACCTTTTTTATTGTGGATACTTTTTCCAGCGCCTTTCCGAAAGGAGTGATCCACTGGCTCCCGGCGGGAGGGCCGCCCGTTAAGAGGTGGCACCTGTCGCATTCTCCCCAGTAAGGATGCACCATGTTCATGTCTTTATCTATGCGCGGTATCCGTTTTATGACGACCTTCTTTGTATTTTTCGGCGGAGTAATAGGTTCGAGCGCCGGCTCAAGGAGGTCGGGCTGAAGGGGATCGGGCATTAAGCCGAATATCTGGCCTTCCACCTGTCTTGTTGCGTTAAAGGTTACAATTTTATTGAATCCGGCCCTGAAGCCGTCGCTCCATAAGAGCCCGGCTAAAAGCGCGATGACGGCGATTACCGCCGCGCCAGTGCGTTTATTGAATCGGTTTTTTTTTATCGGTTTCACTGTAGCTTACCGCAGCCTGTTGGACCACAGGGCGAAGCCCTCGTCGTTTCTCAGGCGGCACACCTTGTTGTCGATCCTTATCTTCCTGGCGTAGATAAGGGGGTCTTTGCCCGCCCTTTCAAACATGAAGCCGACGCCGGAAATGGTAATGTCGTGCGCTATCTTGCACCCCGTATATTTTAAAAACCAATCAGGCCCTATGGAAACTCGCCTTTCCACGCCTTGCGCATCGTCCACCCATATGTGTATCTGGCCGTCGTGCTGTTGCATTTCGGAAACCTGCTGAATAATCCCGTTGAACTTCACGGTCGGCGCGCGTTCGAATGCCTTAAGGCCCGGCGATACGCTTCCGGCGCCTTGTCGAGCGGCCGCCGCGTTTTGCATCATCACCCCTCCCATCGGTTGCCCCACGGACGGCGGCATTTGCATTAGCGGTGAATTGTTGATGAATATATCCGGCGCGGGATTTAATGCGATTCGTTCCGGCGGAGACGGCAGTTCCGTTTCGACGTAATCTTCCGGAATGAAGGCAAACACGGTAAGTATGAGCATTAAGAGGATTCCAACCGTTACGATCCAGTTTTCAGCCTTCATTCCCATATTTCGAAAAACCGTTCAAAAACATTGACAATGCCATCCACAAGCGATTCGCCCGCCAATGTTCTCTTCTGACGTTCGAGCCCTTGAGGAAACCTATACGCGGCGGTAACGAACTTATCCACCGCGCCCCATTTTACACCTTTTTCCGGGTTATTGCGTAACCGCCGGTGTATTTGGCGCCAAAGCTTTTTGGCTCTTGGAGTGAAATATTTTCTATTCCCGGGCCTCATCAACCTTATAAGGTCGGCTGGTTTTAACGAAAAAGACATCTTCGGATATTTGACATGGAAAAAGAGATCGACGGCGAAATACATGAAGGCCGACTGCGCTATGGACCTTCCCCTAAGCCTGCTCAGCCCTTCTCCATTCATGCCTTTTTTTTCCATCCTTTTTATCGATGACACGAGGTAGCTCCAGTACCTTTCGTTTACGTTCAGCCTTCGGCCGGGGTCTTCCATGTACGATTTAAAAATAATGGAAGAGCGGACGCAACTGTCTATGTCTATCAGCCGCACCAACTCGCCGGAGTCCCCTTTACCCAAAAAGACGTTTCCGAAATCGAGATCGGTGTACCAGTACCCGCTATCGGCGATTCCGGAAACGGCCTTGAATATTCCGGAAAGTATTTCGCGGCAATGCGCGATTTCTATTTTGCCGCGAAGGGCGTCCAGCGGAATTCCCTTTATTCTTTCCATAAAGAAATACGACGTTTTATCGCCTTCGATCACGCCGTAAACGGCGGGCAGATGTTCGGAGCATGGCCGGTCCATATGCGATTTGAGGAACTGGAGGGAAAGAGGCCTTCCGGGAAGGCGCTTTACGAAAAGGGTTTTATCTATTTCGGGGAAATAGACGCCGTCGGGCGTAAACCACCCGAAGTTTCTGCTTTTCCATCTGATTTCTTCCGGATTAAATTCGGCCTGAACTCGTGTGTCGCCGTCGCGTAATGCCACCTTCATCTTTTTGCCGTCTTTATCTATTCATGAAAGCGCAGTAGAGGAGCGCCTTGTCGTCGCCTTTGGAAGTTATCCCTTTAAGGAGTATCCGCCTGAATTTCAGCACGTCTTCTATGCCGCACCCTTTAAGAGCATTGATGGTAAGCTCGTCGTTCAAAAAGCTTACCCCGTCCGTCTTTACTATGAGATATTCCAGTTCCTCCGCCGCGTAGTGTTCGTAGGTAAGTTCCGGGAACCTGAATTTGGGCTCTTCGTTTTCCTTTTTTATGAACTGGACGAATATCCTTTCTTTCCGCATCGGTTTTCTTTGCACATCTTCGCCGCCATGTTTTACGATAAGGTCTATGTCGCCGGTGCGCACCAGCCGCACGTTTCTGTCGGCGGACGAAATCACGCCCCCGCAAAACGTGGTGGAGAAAACCTTCAGCCACCCGCCGCCTTCTTCAGACTTGAACGGCTCCGCGACTTTATGGATTTCCTGTTCGGCTTTGGGCTTTTTCATGAAAGCGGACAGTTCGCTTTGCCATGCGTTTTTAAGGTCGTCGAGCGCGGATTCGAAAACCTGGTCGAGGTTTATGGCCGCGATCCCGTTTGCCATCTCCGAAAGCCCCGCCTTTAAAAACCAGAAGCCCAGCGAGTTTGCGAAGTAGTGGCTGGAGAACGGCCCCATGCGCCCTTCGTCGCTGGTGGCGTCGGCTATGTAAAAGACGGCTCCTTCGGGAAATGTAATGATGCCCGCGACGTCTTCGCACAGTTCAACTTCGTCCCTATGGCGCGGCCCTCCGCTTACCAGCGCTTCGCATATAAAGAGCCCGGCGTCCGCCATCGGTTTTAGTAATCCCTGGGCATGCAGTTAGGGCAAAAGCCGGATACTCCCGATGACATGCGGAAAAGCCCCCTCAGCTTTTGGTATCCTTCCGCGTCGTCGATAAGGAAAAAGGAGGCGTCGCCGTGCTTGGGGCACAGGGCGGCCAGCTCCTGCATCTGTGCGCCGCCCTTGTCCTTGCTGGAGCCGAAGTATGTTGCAAGGAGCACGGAAGTATCGTCGCCCGAAAAGGGGTTTGTTACCTTGCTTCCCTTGGGGTGGTTGTGCGCGCCGTCGGAATATATGAGGCAGCGGATGTTGGGAACGGTTACGTAGCCTCCTGTGGGAGTAATGCACACGTCTTCTATCACTTTTATGTTTTCCGGCCCGCCGAAATCGGTAAGGTTGCCGAAAAGGCCCGCGTTTACTATGTCGTGGGCAAGTTCAAGCCCCGATGTGATGTTCGTAAAGTGTTTGGAGTTGTTCTTGCCGAATACCAGTTCCTTAATCGGATTTCCCGGTATTTGGCGCTGCGCTTCACGCATACTCATCATCAGGAAATCCGAAAAATCGCGCGCCGTATCGAAGAACTCTCCTATATCGTAAATGCTTTTAATAAAGGGTTGGCCGTCTTCGTCTTTGCCCATTATCGCTTCTTTTGCGAAATAGATCAGTGCAACGTAGGCGTTCTTCCGCGCGTTTTCCTCCATCTGCTCCACGAGGTCCCATATTCCCCTGGCCACGCTGCCCGCTACCATGGAAAGCTTCGATACGCGCCTTCCCGCGTATGCGAAATCCTCCATCGAGCCGGATACGTCGCATACCAGAATGCCCAGCCCTATCTCTTTTCTTCCGGACGGCTCCACCACTTTTTCTTTTGGCGCATCTTCCCCGTCCTCCAAAACCTCCGAAACTTCTTCGGGTTCTTCCGATTCCACTTTCAGCAACATGGTCATATTGTCGGCGCACGATTCTTCAGTGCAAAACGAGCCGCTTTGGTCGGCTTCCGCCATGGTGTATTCCGTCTTGCAATCCGGGCAGATAAAGGGGGGGTATTCTTCAGCCATTAGTTTTGCGTCCCACGTATAAAAAGTTACGGTCTGTCGGTCTATATAACCGGGTTATTTTTCCCCGCCTTTATTGCGCGCCCGGTTTTTATTGTTTTTGCCGGCCATGTAGCTTATTCCAACCGCCGCTCCCGCGATGCCGCCTATGACCGCTGTCGATAGTGTAACAGCCGATGCTATTGCCGGCAATGCCACGGCGCCGACAACGGCCGTAACGGCCACGGACACGAACACGAACTCTTGGGAATTTACGTTGTGTTTCGCTTTTCGCCTCGCCTTGGGTTTGGTTTCGGCGGATGTTCTTTCCCGATTCGATTTTTTAACAGCCATGATTTCCCTCCTTTTTCTTTCCACTAATGATAATATAAATGCATCTTCAGTTCACTATAAAAAATATTTTTTTATTTGTTTGGATAATTTAGCTAAATCCGAAGACATTGAAAGGGAAATATTCTTAATTCCGCAACCTCGTCATATTAAACTAGAAAATTTTCAAAAATTGAAAATTAC
>JAZFVB010000313.1:0-8075 GCA_036447515.1 Nitrospinota bacterium | reverse complement strand
AAGGCCGTTTACCAAATGAACCGCTCGAATTTATCAGGCGTTGCGTTGCGGAAAGGAAAATACTTTGGACGTATCACGTCAATATGCGGATGAAAGATCGTTTCATTTCGCGCGAGATGCTTATTGAATCAGCCCAAAGCTATGAAATAATTGAGGAGTATTCGCAAGACAAGTATTACCCCAGCTATCTTGTCTTAGGGCGACATGAAAAAAGCGTTTTCCATGCGCTATTTGGCGTCGATGTGTATAATTATGAACGTGCGGGTTATTACCGCGTATCGCCCTGATCTTAAGCAATGGAGCGATGACTTTAAAAGGAGAACAAGACGATGAAATGCCATCTTTGCGGGGCAGAGATGCACGCCATGAAAACCGACTTGCCATTTAAGGTAAGCGAGCGGAATATCGTAATTATCAAAGCCCTTCCCGTCATTCAATGCGGCAACTGCCATGAATACTTGATTGAAGACCACACTATGCAAAAGGTCGAAAGCCTTTTGCAGAAGGCGGGACAGGAAACGGAATTGGAAATGGTGAGCTTCGCCTCCTGATTTAGTTTATAGTTCAGGCAATGGCGCGGCGCCCATAAAGAAGAACTGAAAGAAAACTGGAAAAGAGCCATGGAGAACAAACCGTTGAATTGGATAGAACCTTTAAGATAAGATTAAGCTATGGATGAATACATTCCGCATGTGATTAAAGCAGAATACGTGGAAGATTTTATAATTAAAATCGAATTCGATAACGGAAATATTAAAACTGTTGACCTTGAACCTTATACAAAAAAGGGAGGCATTTTTTCCGAACTTAGGGACAAGGAATACTTTCAAAGATTTTTCGTTGATTTGAATACCGTGTGCTGGCCAAATGGAGCCGATATTGCCCCTGAACGGTTATATGAGATAGGAAAAAATGTGCGCGAAACTCAAATCGTATAAGAACACTTCATAAGCCGCCTCGCGTAAGCAAGAAAAGGAATCACATCTTAGGTGAATCGTGGTCGGGTCTTGACAATCTTTGGTTTCAAAAAGCGTTGGGGATAATTTCAACCTCGATGCCAGATTCGCCCTCTTCCACCGTTACGACGTCGAACCGGCAGTCTATGTCCTTTAGGCCGTGCCTTTTCATGTAGACGTCGGCAGTTTTGCGGATGCGTTTTATTTTGGAAGGCGAAACGGACGCCAGCGCACTGCCGAACGCAAGGCTCCTTCGGGACTTCACCTCGCAAAAGACAAGCGTTTTGCCGTGGCGCGCTATAAGGTCTATCTCCCCCGCAGGGCACCGGTAATTCGTTTCGAGTATCTTGTACCCCTTTTTCCTTAACGCGCGCGCGGCAAGTTTTTCTCCCTTGCGTCCGAATTTCAGCGCGTCGAACTTTTCCTTGATTTTACGCAGAGGGGATTTCAAGCTGTTTTACCCCCTTGAAACTTTTCCTGTGTATCGGCGTCGGCCCGTTTTGCGCAAGGGCCTGCTTGTGCGCCCGCGTGGGGTATCCCTTGTGCCTGTCGAAGCCGTAGCGCGGATATTCAAGGTGGTATTTATCCATCAGCCTGTCGCGCGTAACCTTTGCCACTATCGACGCGGCCGATATGGCGGGTACCGTGGCATCGCCCCTTACAACCGCCTTTTGCTTCATGGGCATGGGGAGGTCGGTTGTAAAAGTTCCGTCTATCAAAAGGGCGTCGGGCCGGGGATCGAGTTCAAGCACCGCCCTCTTCATGGCCAGTAACGACGCTTGCAGTATGTTGATGCGGTCTATCTCCGCGTGGTCGGCATAGCCGACGCCCACCGCCGCGTTTTGCATTATCCAGCCGTAGATTTCCTCCCTGCGTTTTTTGCCGATGGTCTTCGAATCGGCCAGCGGCCAGGGCGGAACCTTTTCCTCGTTCAAAACTACCGCGGCCGCCACCACCGGTCCCGCCAATGGGCCCCTGCCCGCCTCGTCCACTCCCGCTATTCGTTCAAATGTATTCCGGTCAGGCATTTTCGGGTTCGCTTTTTTCCAACCTTTCCGGCTGGATGTCCAGATGCATGTACTCCAGTTGCAGTTTTCTTATTTCGTCCATCAAGTTGTCCACTATCGCCCTGTAAGTGGCCTTTTCTGCCGGCATATCGTAAAACCTGCCGAAGTCCAACGGTTTTCCGAAAACGACTTTAAACGGAAGAAAAATGATCGGGGACCACGAACCTTTCGGGGAACAGTAGTTGGTATTAATGACAATAGTCGGTAGAACCGGCACCCTGCTTTCGTAGATTATCTTGCCGACGCCTGTTTTTCCGGGAAGTAGCTTCCCGTTCTTGGAGCGTGTGCCTTCGGGAAAGATCATCATAAGATGTTCTTTAGTTAGCTCGGCTATCTTGTCCCGCGAGGCGTCGTCTCTTCTCCCGCGCTTTACCGGAAATGCGCCGCCTGCCCTGAAGAACCAGGCCATAGGCCGATACTTGAAAAGTTCTTCCTTGGCCGGTGCGTAAAACTGGCGCAAGGTGAACCTGTCGAGCGCCATATACGGAACGAGCATCGTATCCACCGCCGAAATGTGGTTGCAGGCAACCAGCACGCCGCCCTTTTTCGGAATGTTTTCACGGCCAATAGCCTGCGTGCGATAAATGAGCTTGAAAGCCACATCCAGCATGAGCCGAAATCCGAAACGGAACACACCCTGCAGGAAGTCCATTGTGGCATTTGACTGGGTCAATTTTTCTCAAGCGGATTGCGTCCCAGCGCCGCTTTTTCTTTTTCTTCTCTGGATTTTTTGGACACCGCCGCCTTTTCCGCCGGTGCGGGAGCCGTATCACGCTTTTTCGAAGCGTTTTCGCCGGCTTGCCTTTCCTTGTAAAGGTTGTGAATATCCGCCTTCAAGAAAAGTGCATAAAGGTCCGCGTCCAGCTTGCCCCTGTCGGTCTCGCCCTTCATTATCCCGAAAACCTTTTCCAAAGGCATCGCCTTTTTGTACGGCCTGTCGGATGCCGTAAGCGCTTCATATAGATCCACCATGCACAGTATTCGCGCGCCCAGCGGGATTTCGTCGCCTTTCAGGCCTTTGGGGTATCCGCTTCCGTCGAGGTACTCGTGGTGGCTCGAGGCGTACATCGGAACGTTTTTCAGTTTCTTCGTAAAAGGAATCTGGTTGAGCATTTTTTCGGTAATCGAGGCGTGATCCTGCATAAGCTGCCTTTCGGAATCCAGAAGCGTGCCCCTTCGTATGCAAAGGTTTTCAATCTCGTCGTCGCTAAGGTAAGTGGAGCTGTTTGCATTAAGGGAAAACGTCTTTGCGCCGATTTCTTTTATTCTGGCTATCTTGTCGTCGTCCATGAACTCGCCGCCCGTATTGGTTCCCACGATAAATTCCAGATCGCCGCTGACCTGCTTCATCTTTTCATCGATTTTTCTTTCCTCTTCATCTATCTTTTCGGGCGAGTCGCCGTCTTTAGTCATTTCCAGCTTGCGCCTTAACCAGTTGCCGCGCTCGATTTCCTCTATCAGGTTGAACCTGTTCCTGATCATTTCAACGCGGTCGAATAGAGTCTGAAGTTTGGTGCCTTTGTCCACAACGTGAACCGGCGTTGTGATTTTCCCCAGGTCGTGCATCCAGCCCGCGGTCATCATTTCCTTTATCTGATCCTCATCGAAAAAGACGTCCCTGTAGGGGCCGTCGGTCTCTTTGTTTATTACCTCGCACATCAGCACGCCGAGTTGCGCAACGCGTTTGATGTGGCCGGCGGTGTAGGGAGATTTTTCGTCGATTGCGGTTGCCATTACCTTGACGAACGAGTCGAACAGCGCGACCATGTCGTGTATCAGCTTGGCGTTGGTGATGGCGACCGCCGCCTGCGACGCCAGCGACTGGGTAAGGGCGACGAAATCCGGCGAAAAGCCCACTACCTCTCCGGTGGACAGGTCTCCGGCGTTTATAAGCTGAAGGACTCCTATTATCTCTCCTTCGATGTTTTTAAGGGGGGATACGAGCATCGACTTTGTCCTGTACCCCGTGGCCTTGTCGTATTTGCGCGGGCCGGTAAAGTCGAACAAATCGGAGGTGTAAACATCCAGTATGTTCACCGTCTCGCCGGTAAGGGCCACGTAGGCCGACACGTTTTCTTTTTTCAGCGGCACGGGCGGCAGTGTTATCTCCTTGCCGGAGGTTCCGCCCATCCTCGTATTCATGGACTGGTTTTGCATTATTTTAAACTTCAGGTTCTCGTCTTCCATGATGTAGAGCGTTCCGGCGTCGGCCGAAGTGAAATTCCTTGCCTCGTCCACTATCATTTCGAGCAGTTTGTCGAGGTCGTGCTCGGCGGAAAGGGCTATGCCGATTTCCGATAGGCGCTTGATCTGTGAAGTGAGGTGGTGGGCGTAATCCCCTATGATGCCTGTAACGCCCTTTAAGAGGTTCTGGAGTTTCTGGTCCTTGCTTAGTTCGTCCAGCTTACCCAGGCTTTTCTCTGCCTCTATCCGGTCGTCGTCGCGGCGAAGCGAATCCCTTCGCTTTTGATCTCTGCGTTCCGGGTCGAGTTCTTCATTCACGGGCATATCCCCTTTTCCATCTTTTTTTATTGTACACGAAGACGGGAATATTTCACTTAATTAAACTAGCGGGTTGCGATAGTGGGGGGTTACAGGCGGGGTTCTTTTAATTTGTAGAAAGCCGGCAGACAAAAATAAGTATGAGCCGAATCAAATTTTAGCGTAAAATGAGTGGCTCGGGTGGATAAATTAGGCGGCTGGCATGTCGCTAAAACATTTTTTGGGGGTGATATATGGCGGATAAAAAGACAATCCTAATAGTCGATGACGAGGCTTTCATTCAGCGTTCCCTTCAGTTCGTACTGAAAAAGACGGGGCATAAGATAGTAACGGCGGCCGACGGCGATCAGGCCATCGAAAAGGCAAAGGCCGCGAAGCCCGACCTCATATTCCTGGACATCATGATGCCCAAAAAAGACGGCTTCGAGGTATTAAAGGAGTTACGGGAAGACGACGAACTGAAAGACGTTCATGTAATAATGCTCACCGGCAAGGGCAGAGACCAGGACCGCCAGAAGGGAATGGATCTGGGCGCCAACGATTTTCTGACTAAACCGTTCGTGCCGAGCCAGCTCTTCAAGATGGCAAAACAAATCCTGGGATAAAATGCCCGCCAGAAAAAAGGCCGCAAAAAAGAACCGGAAAGCAAACCGGAAAACCGGGAGGAAAAAATCGCCCCCTAAAGGTCTTTCCGCCAAAGAACTCGACCAGTGGATGATGTGTTTCTCGCATGAGTTCCGAACGCCCCTTAACTCCATACTCACCTTTTCGGACATGATGATAAGCATGAACGACGGCTCGATGGACGGCGAGTCGCTGGAGTTCCTTTCGCTGATACATACCGACGGCATGCGCCTTTTGCGCCTTGTCGAAAAGACGACTCTCCTTATAGACCTTGAACAGGGGAAGGCGGTCTTTTACTCAAAACCGGTCTCTTTGCCCGAAACGTTCAACCTTGTAGTGGAGGCGATGGGCTCCAGCGATTTAAAATCAGTCCTTAAAACCGGTTTTCCGCAAAAGCTCGACGTGCAGGCCGACAGGCTTAAATTGGAAAACCTCCTTAAAGAAATATTGGAAAACGCCGCCGTTCACGGCGAGCAGGGAAAGCCGATAACCGTAGCGGCAAAATCGTCCGGCAGGACGGTTGAAATGAAAGTGGCGAACTCCATGCCCGCGGAGCACAAGGCCGACCCTAAAAAGGTTTTCGCCAAATTCATTCAGGGCAACATGGGCGACCTTACGTCCAAACCGCCGGGCATGGGCGTGGGACTGGCCATTTGCCGGCACATCGCAAAGGCGTTTCGCGGGAAGATAACGTGTAAAAGGCCGTCAAAGGGCAAGTGGGTTACGACGATAAGCCTGCCAAAGGCTTCTTACGGAGGCGGGTAATGAGCAGGATTACGGAATATATCTTCGACGACGACCTTGAAGAGATATTAAAAGAGTACGGCGCATTGTCCGGCGTAACGTTTGCCGTGAAAACAGACGACGGCAGTTTTGTCGGGCCGGAGCCGCCCGATGACGCGCAGAATGCGGTAGAAACTCCGATAGAGATAGAAGGCGAAGAAGACGCGAAGCTCATCGGCCATTCGCCGGAGATGGCGCGGGAAAAGGTGGAAGAATCCGTCAACATGTTCAAAACGGTTCTCGAAAACCGCATTGCGAATGAGATGGAGCTTGAAAGCCTTTCGATGGAGATAGCCAACAACTACGAAGAACTGAATCAAGTTTTGCAAAACAACAACCTCTTCGCCGACGCACTGGAGATCGACCAGATAAGCAAGATAACACTGGGCCGCGCCCTGGAAGTTACTAAATCGACTATCGCCTCGATGATGCTCTACGACAAGGATAAGGAAACGCTAAAACTTCTCGAGCGGCTTGGCGGCCGCGAGGGGGCGGGCGACGCGGAAGAGATACCGGTAAAGGGAAGCATTTGGGAAAACGTCGTCCTTGAGATGCAGCCGCTGATAGTGGAAGACGTGAATAATCCCGAAGAGCTGGACCCGGAAGTTTACAAGAAAGTCGACCTTGCGTCGTACGCCGCCAAGACGTTCCTATCGGTTCCGCTGAAGGTAAAGGAGGAGTCGATAGGCGTGCTGAACGTCGGCGACAAGGAAGAGGGCCTTTTCCTCGCGCCGGACATGAAATTTCTGGCGGCGCTGGCTTCGCAGAGCGCGTCGTCCATCGAGAAAGCCCGCCTTTACAAGAATATCGAAAAGGAGGCGAAGCTGAGGTCGAACTTCGCGCGTTATCTCTCGCCGTCCATCGTGGAAGACATAATGAACAACAATACCGACCTTTCGCTTGGCGGCGAGCTGATCGAATGTTCGATTCTTTTTTCCGATATATGCGGCTTTACCTCGATGACGGAAAAAGAAAAGCCCGAAACGATAGTGCACCTCCTTAACGAATATTTCTCGATCATGACTGAGATAATTTTCCGCAACAAGGGCACGCTGGACAAGTTCGTGGGCGACGCGATAATGGCGATATTCGGCGCGCCGATATTTTCGCCCACCTCGCACCAGAACGCCGTGATAGCCTCGCTGGAGATGCACCAGGGACTGCAAAGGCTGGCGCGGAAGTGGAAGGCGGAAGGACTGCCGACATTCCGCCAGAGGGTCGGCATAAACACCGGCATGGTCATAGCCGGCAACATCGGTTCGCCCGACAGGATGGATTACACCGTCATCGGAGACGTAGTCAACCTCGCCTCACGCATGGAATCGAACGCCACGCCGATGACGACACTTATAAGCAACTATACCTACGAGAAGGTGAAAGACGTCGTAAAAGCCAAAAAGCTGGACCCGATTCACGTTAAGGGCAAAAAGGAAAAAATATTCCCATACGAAATCATGGCGATCAAGCCGGTCGTGAGCGACGCCGACTCTCCGCGCCGTTTCATGCGATTCGAGGTGGCGATATCGCCCACGATAAAAGATGTTGCCGACGGTTCGCGCACCTTCGACGGCACCGTCCTGAACATAAGCATGGGCGGGTGCCTGATGGCGATGCCGCAGGAAATGGACCCGAAAATCAGGCTAACGCTCAATTTGCCGCTGGGAGAAAACGACGAGGATATAAATTTTAGCGGGAAGGTGGTTTTCCGCAAAAAGCTCAAAGACGCCATCGGTACGATTTACTATCACGTCGGCCTGGAGTTCGACGAATCCGCAAAGAAGTACGAAAAGGAACTCAGGAGATTCATAGAGACGTAGCGGCTGTCACCCTGAGCTTGAAGCTTGTCCCTCGCGCAGGCGAGGGGAAGTGCGACATGGATTATACGCGGGAAGTTATTAGAGGTCAGGTCAACTGGCTGAACGACTTCTTTTTCGATTCCAGCCTGCTTACGCCGCCTTTAAGGTATTTGTCCACCTCGCGCGCGCATTCGCGCCCTTCGGAGATGGCCCATACCACCAGCGACTGCCCCCTGCGCATGTCGCCCGCGCCGAAAACGCCCTCTACCGATGTCCTGTAACTGTCGTCGGTCTTCACGTTTCCGCGCTCGTCTTTTTCCACGCCCAGCCGTTCCAGCATCCCTGAA
>JAZFVB010000312.1:0-3816 GCA_036447515.1 Nitrospinota bacterium | reverse complement strand
ATGATCTCCATATTCAATTTCGCCCCATTTGTCATCCTTGCGCTAATGATAAGCCTGCTGGGAGAATCGAAAAAGGCGGGGCTCCTCGGCGCATCGATAACAGCCTTCGCGCTCGACCTCTACCTTCACGGCACGCTGGATATCGTAACCGACACCATCCCCGCCACCGCCGTACTCATGGTGCCGATTTACGTGACGATCATAATGGGAATCGGTTTTGTTGTCGGCCACCTTGCGGGGCACCTTGCAGGGCTGGCGGTTTCGTTAATTAAGAAGTAAGATTACAAAAAAAGACTATAATTTTATTTATGCATTCACTTAAGCTAATCCTTAAGGACATCCGAATAGAGCACACGCTTTTTGCGATGCCGTTCGCCATAATGAGCGCATTCCTTGCGGCGGGGGGATTGCCGGAAATAAAAAAACTGGCGCTCCTGTTAATCGCGCTTTTCTTCGCGCGCTCGGCGGCGATGGCATTCAACCGTATTACGGACGCAAAGTTCGACGCCGCCAATCCGCGCACTAAACAAAGGCCGCTGGCGGCCGGGGGAATTAATATGTCCAGGTACGTTCTTTTTGTGTGCATATCTTCGGCATTTTTTATCGGAACGTGTTACGCGCTGAACCCTTTGGCCTTTACGCTTTCACCGGCGGCGCTATTCATAATCTTTTTTTACTCATTCACGAAGCGGTTCACTCTGTATTCCCATTTTTTCCTCGGTATCGCGCTTTCGCTCGCGCCCATCGGCGCGTGGGTGGCGGTGAAAGGCGAGTTCGGCCTGGCGTCGGTTTTACTTGGCGCGGCGGTCGTTTTCTGGCTGGTGGGGCTGGATATCATTTACTCGTGCCAGGATGTGGAACACGATAAAAGCGCGGGACTCCATTCGATACCTTCGCGTTTAGGCATGGATAGCGCGCTAAGGCTCAGCTCTTTGGCTCACGCGGCCATGATAGTTTTTCTGCTGTCGGTCTTTTTTATTTCAACGGAACTTGGGCCGGTTTACCTGGCCGGCGTGGCGTTGACCGCGGGCCTATTATTTTACGAGCACAGCCTTGTCAAGCCGGATGACCTGAGAAAAGTAAACACGGCCTTTTTTAACGTCAACGGAATGATCTCCGTCGGGCTGATGGCCTTTACGGTGGCGGACACGCTTTTAAAATGAGCGACGACAAAAAACGCGAAGGCCACCGCGAGAGGCTTCGGACGAAATTTTTAGAGCACGGGCTGGAAAAGTTTACCGATGAGGAGATAGCGGAGCTTTTGCTCACACTCGCCACCCCGCGAAAAGACTGCAAGCAACCCGCGCGCGAGGCGCTGAAGAAATTCAAGACACTGCGCAACGTCTTTGAAGCGACGCTGGATGAACTTGTTTCTATAAAAGGTATCGGGCCCAACAACGCCTTCGGGATAAAGTTCATATACCAGATAACGCGCAAGTTCCTGCGCGACAGGATGCTTAGCCGCCCGTTCCTGCGCTCATCGGAGGAGGTGTTGGAATATCTCGACCACGCGATGCGCTCATCGGGGCAGGAGGCTTTCCGCATCATTTACCTCAGCCCCACGGACGAGGTGATAGACGAAGAAACGATTGCCGTGGGCACTGCCACCGAGGTGCCGGTAACGCCCGCGCAGATTGTTCAGCGCGCCATCGAAAGGAACGCCGCCAACATCGTCCTTGCGCACAACCACCCGGGCGGGGATTCCGAGCCGTCCGCCGAGGACCGCGGGCTAACAAAAGAAGTCGTGTTCATTGCCGGTATGATGAACCTCAGGCTGAGGGAGCATCTTATCATCGCGCCGCGGGGCCGCTTCAGTTTCGCGCAGGAAGGGTTGATTGCGAGGTACGAGGAAGAATTCGAGCGGTTTTACAAAAAGCGGTTCAGATGAATTTATCCAACGAGGTAAGAAGTAGTTTCATCGAACTGATGCTGATAATGAGGACCAGGAACCCGTTAATTTCCTTTCCCTTCACGGAAAAGTCGCATTTGGCGACCATAGCGTAGCGCATCAGCGTGTTATCCGTATTGTCCTCCACCAGCTGCATTCCGTTTTTGAATATGCGCGGCGGCAGAAAACTGATGTGGGTTTCTATGGTGTCGCCGAACATGCCGACGCACGCGCTTAGGAGTATGTTGCCTATTTCCATTATCGTATCCTCGTAGGCTTCCTCGCCGTTTTGCAGGAACGCATCCTCGCCGAGCATCAGGTCGACCAGTTTTTTTACATCCAACTTGCTGAAAAGGAGAAGAGCCGCGCCGGTGAAATCGCCCTTGAACGCCTGCTGAAGGGTAATGAGCTTATCCTTAACGTCGAATTTCTCTTTAAGGTAATTTACTATTTCGTCGGTTTCGAGAATCTGTATTTCCGGCACCGACAGTTTTACCGCCTCGCCGGTAATCTGCGAGAGCGATTCCGCGGCCTTGCCCACGCCGATGTTGATAATTTCCGCAATTGCATCTGTCTGTTCCGTGTTGAAATCGAGGCCGCCCACGCCGAAATCGGCCTGAACCATATCGATTATCGCGTTTATTGCCGGCAGGTTTGCTTTAATCGGTTTTGGGATGAAGACTTCCGCGCCGAGCTCGAGCGCGGTAGCGCGGCTGATTTCCTGCACGTCGGCGGAGAGAACGGCTATTTTGCCTTTCTTGCCCTTTTCTTTTACCCGCTCGAGGAATTCGAAGCCGTCCATTTCCGGCATTGTGAGGTCGAGGAAAGTAAGAGGCGGGTTTTTGCCTAAATAGGTTTCAAGGCCTTTTTTGGCACTGCTTTCTTCAAGGATTTCGATATCTTCGTATTCGCTGAGGATGTAATGCTTGAGCAGATTCCTCGACAACCTCGAATCGTCAATGATAAGTATCATTACTTTTTCATCTTCCATCGATACAATATATCGAAAAATATGTTGTGCCGCAAGCGCGGTATGTTATGCCGAGCCCGTTTCCCTTGTCCGCTTGAATCCGCCTATCCGATCTATCGTTTTTCCAGTGGCACATAGTCGCGCTTTGCGGCGCCGATATAATTCTGCCTCGGCCTGCCGATAACGCGCCCCTTGTCGGTGATCATTTCCCGCCACTGCGAAATCCATCCAATTGACCTGGCGATGGTAAAGATAACCGTAAACATATTAACGGGGATGTTGATGGCCTTGTAAATGAGACCGGAGTAGAAATCCACGTTCGGATAGAGTTTGCGTTTAATGAAGTACTCGTCCTTTAGCGCGATCTCTTCGAGCTTGAGGGCGATTGCAAACATCTTGTCGGTGCCGTCCGATTTGTCCAAAAGCTTGTGGGTCATTTTCCTTATCAGCGTTGCGCGCGGGTCGTAGTTTTTATAGACCCGGTGACCGAAACCCATCAGGCGGAACGGGTCGCTTTTGTCCTTGGCGCGGTCGACAAATTGGGGGATGTTTTTCGGGTCTTCGATGGCTACCAGCATCCTTATGACGGCCTCGTTCGCGCCTCCGTGGGCGGGTCCCCACAGCGCGCCTATACCGGCGGAAGCCGCCGCAAAGGGATTCGCTTCCGACGAACCCGCAAGGCGCACGGTGGACGTGGAGGCGTTCTGCTCGTGCTCCGCGTGGAGGATAAGGATCAGGTCCAGCGCCTTTGCATGAAGTTCATTGCCTTCGTATTCTTCCGCGGGCACGGCGAACATCATACGCAGGAAGTTTTCGGCGTAGCCCAGCGAGTTTTTCGGGTAAATGATCGGCTGGCCTTTGGAGTACTTGTAAGACATCGCCGCTATTGTCGGCATCTTGGCCACGAGGCGGTGCGCGGAAATTTCCTGATGGCGCGGATCGTTGATGTCGAGCGAAT
>JAZFVB010000311.1:0-6839 GCA_036447515.1 Nitrospinota bacterium | reverse complement strand
TAACCGTAACCCGTCTCCGGCCGCGTCGGCCGTATTCCGAACGTAACAAGTATTTTGTGCTTGTCGGCCACCTTCGCGGCCAGCTCGATTTCCGCCAAAAGCCTTTCGGGCGCGCCGATGATGTGGTCGGAAGGCATAACGGCCATCACTGCGTCGGGGTCCCGCTCCAGCAGGTGCGCCGCCGCAAATGCCAGCGCGGGCGCGGTGTTCTTTCCTTCGGGTTCTATCAGGATGTTTTCCTTCGGGAGGTCGGATAATACTTCCAGCACGCCCTCGGCGTGGTTCCGGGCGGTAACGACAAGCACCCTGTCTTTGTCGATCAGCGGCAATATGCGGTCCGCCGTATGGCGCAAAAGCGGTCTGGAATCGGTAAGAGACAGAAGCTGCTTCGGCCTTTTGTTGCGCGAAAGGGGCCAGAAACGTGTTCCGCGCCCTCCGGCCATTATTACGGCGTAGAGTTTATCCTTGTTAAAAATTTCCTCTGCCATGATAATTTTTTATGGATTATAACGGGTTGCCGGTTGAAAGTAACCACAATACTTTTTTACCCACTCGATAGGGAGAAGACCCGGTAAATTAAACCCCCTTCGGGGATTCAGGGAAAATGCATATTTTTAATTGCTTCTATGGAATTATGTATATTGCTCCGATAACTCCCAGTTATATTTTGGAATAGATACTGTCAATTAACGCGGGAATAATCGTAGGCTCCCATTATTTCCCGATGCAGGAATTTCCCTTTTGACGGGGCGTACAAAAACCGCTCGAAAACATCCGTGGGAACACTTGAATAGTGGTATATGCTTCCGTCGTCGAATCCCACTTCAAGGATGCGTGTGCTTTCATCGTACCCGATATTATTGACGTTGGAAGATTCCACCGGAATCCCGCGCTTGGTTTTGAAGCCAGCGGGAGTAAACTCGATAAATCCCTCATACTTCCTTGGTATGTCAGGTCCGTAGTTGGAAAAATCCTTTGGTGAGCCGTCGCCTAACTTTATATAACCACGCTCGGAATAGGAAACTTCGTCTCCGGATACATATTTTAGTATTTCCTTGCTGGGCGTACTGTCCTCTTGCTCTCTCATCGCCCTTATGAAACTTTGATATTCCTCCTCCGTCATCTCGTTTATTCTTTTGGTGCGCGGCATTCCGGTTTCACTTGTTACGTGGTTAATGTAGCTTTCTTCCACCTCGGCAGGATCGTCAGTGTACTCTCTTATTGCTCCTTCAATTGTATTATTTTTGTATCTCCATCCTTCTCTTAACAAAGTTTCCATAGCCTCTTTTCCGGTTTCCCAATCGGGAAAAATGGCGAAGCTTTCAGCATCACACCCGATTGCGCCATGATCATTCGCATAAGGACTACAAATAATATTGCCCGGATTGTTATTACGCCATGCGCGTGCGCCGCCTTTTCGAACTACTATGTTGCCGTTCGCATCCGTATAGCGTACGGCCTTTTCTTCTTTCTCGAATCCCGGTTCGGCGCTTACAAAATTATTTCCACTGTTAGACATGGGCTTTTCCCCTTGTTTTCAAATCGCATAGAATTTCAGCGCTCGCCTTCAACGATTTCTATTTGCATTACATCAATTAACACGTCTTCGCGCTGGTGGCCGGTTACTCTATGATGCAATTCTCCGGTTATAACGACTTTTTTTAAGAGATAGTTTTTAATTTTTTCATAGAAGTCCGGAATATAATAGGAAACCACTTGCAGAATACGAACATTATGTTCTTCCGTATCCATCTCATCCAGCGGTGAGGCATTTACACAGATAGGGTCTTTGAGACTAAGCACCCAATATTTATGAAGCTTATCACGAAAAGATTTCGGCCCCCAATCAACGACGCCTTGAAAAACTTTTTTTTCAATAACCCCGCCTAACATGACTACTGTAGGACGATATTCAAGGCAGTCTTTGTTTCTTTCTTTCGCATTTACTGGATATGAGGAGAAGAGTATTGCCGTCACAACCAATATCGTGAGGGTTATTTTTTTGAAGTTAAAATATCTCTCATAATTCATAAATTCAATAATACCGAAAATTAACCGAAAGTCAATATCTTTTTTAGATATTGTTTCAAAATAATTCAACCTTTTGATTATTATGGTGATATAGGGGTGAAAAACTCACGTCAAAGCCGTGAGTTTACCCCGCACTTGATGCGGGGCGGGAATGACAATAAAAGAAAAGACGTTGCATCGCAATGCCTCTACAAACCCCCTTGCGCCTGCGGCTTGAGCCTTTGCCCTTCGAAGGGAAGGGCGGTAAATAAAACTTCATCCCTTTTCCAGAACGCCGCCGGTAAAAAGAAGGAATCCCGCAAAAAATACCGAGATAGCCGTGCAAGCCCAAAATACCAGCGGGATGTCTCCGAAATAAAGGACCCCCGCAAAGATGAACGGCCCGAGCGTCTGCCCAAGCCTTATCATTACTCCAAGGAGGGAAACCAGCAGTCCCCGGTATTCAATCGGCGAAAGCTCGGTGACGATATTTTGCATAAGGGGTATCGTAAGGCCCATCGCCGCACCGAATATCATTATCGAAACGATCAGCCATTCCCTTGACGGCACCATGAGGATCGAGAAAAACGCTACGGCAAAGAGAACGAACCCCGAAACCATCATGAACCTGCGGCCCATCCGTTCCTCTATCTGCTGCGAGAAGATCGCAAGCCCCGCCGTGGCGAACGACGCCGTGGCGATGTAAAGCCCTATCGAAAACGGGGTCATGGAAAAGCGCTTGTCCATGTAAAGCGTAAGGTATGTAAGTATTCCGCCGTATAGAAGAACAAAAATGGTAAGCCCAACCAGAAAAGCCAAAAGACTTCGCGCGGTAAAGATGTACCTGCCGGATTGCCTGAAATAGGCGGTAATGCCGGAAGATTTGTGCTTCATCGGTTCCTTTAAGAAAAGCGCAACCACAGCCGCCAGCGGAACGGCGGCCCAGAACGCAAGGAAAGGCGTGTTCCAGCTTACCGATGCCATCATCCCGCCCACAAAAGGGAACGCGGCCGTGCCCACGCTCAGCACGGCGGCGTTGAGGCCCATCACCTTCAGCCGTACATCTTCCTCGAAGAGGTCGCCTATCAGCACCGTGGACATAGAAGGCAGTATTGCCCCGCCTATCCCCTGCAAAAACCTCATGGCGTTTATCCAGAAGAAATCGTCGATGAAGTAGATTGCGCCTCCCGCCACGCCGAAAAGGAGGATGGAGGGGACTATAAGCGCTTTTCTGCCTATCTTGTCCGCAAGTATTCCCATGAACAACCCGAAGATAACGCCCGGCAGAGTGTACGAGGCCAGTATGATTCCCGCTTCCTTGTCCGAAAGGTCGAACGCGCGCGCGATTTCGGGAAGGGCGGGCACGATAAGGCTTACGCTTACGATTCCGACAAGGGTATTGGCGAAAATTATGTAAAGGTTTATGTTTTTGTAAAGGGGCATGCCGTTTTTTAGGATAAATAGATGAAAAGTTGCAAAACCGCCAGCGCGCAAAGCCCCGCCGCAACGTCGTCCAGCATCACACCTGTGCCGCCGGAAAGTTTTTCAAGCCTTCTAAACGGTTTCCAGATGTCGAACAGGCGGAAGAGCAAAAACCCGGCCAGCACATTGCCAAGGGTAAACGGCACGGCGATGAAAGCGATCAATTGCCCTGCTATTTCGTCAATAACTATCTTCGGGCTGTCCTTTTGCCAGAAAATCTTTTCAGCCCGCGTTGCTATCGGAATGCCGGTTAGCGTAAGCGCCACTGTAAACGCAATGTACATGGGCAGGGGCATGGGGTGGATTATCCAAAAAATCCCGACCCCCACCAGCGATCCCGCCGTACCCGGCGCAAAGGGAGAAAACCCGCTTCCAAAGCCGGTAGCGTAAACCACCACCAGCCGGTCGGCCAAGGGCATTCCGGATTTTAGCATCCGCAAAAGTGTAACATAGGGGGGGCAAATAAAATATCTTGTATAGCCGCTCAATCTGGTAGTATGTGGTAATTTGTTAAAAAGAAAAGGGCAATACTAACCTTTTACAAGGAGATGGCACCGTATGAGTGAAAATATTGGGGAGAAGGTAAAAGAAATAATCGTCGAGCAGCTCGACGTGAAAGCGGACGAAGTCAAAATGGAAGCGTCTTTTATAGAAGACTTGGGCGCCGATTCGCTCGATACGGCCGAACTTGTCATGGCTTTCGAGGAAGCGTTCGATATAGAGATTCCCGACGACGACGCGGAAAAGATTCAAAAAGTTCAAGACGCGGTTGACTATATAGTAAATAAAAAGAATACCTGATCTTTTATGCCCGGCAGAGTTATGCACCGAAGGAAGGTGGTAGTAACCGGTCTTGGCATGATTACAGCGCTGGGCAACAGCGTATCCGAAACATGGGGAGGAATTAAAAAGGCCAAAAACGGCATCGGCCCCATCACCCGTTTCGACGCTTCCGGATACCCCGTTACCTTCGCCGCAGAGGTGCGCGGCTTCGATCCGCTTAATTGGATTCCCAAAAAGGAAATCAAAAAGATGGACACCTTCATCCAGTACGCGGTAGCGAGCGCCTTGATGGCCGTCGAGGATGCCGGATTGAAGCTGGACGAGTCTAACGCAAGGCGAGCCGGCGTTATTGTCGGCTCGGGCATTGGCGGCCTGCCTGCAATCGAACGGAATTATGGCATTCTCATGAAAAAGGGGCCGAGAAAGGTAACCCCCTTCTTTATCCCGATGGTCATAGTAAACATGGCGGCGGGCAACATCTCCATGAAGATCGGCGCCAAGGGGCCGAACAGCTGCACAAGCACCGCTTGTTCCACCAGTACGCATGCCATCGGAGATTCATCTGAAATTATCGCCCGGGACGACGCAGACGTAATGATATGCGGCGGGTCGGAATCGGTTATAACGCCTCTTTGCATTGCGGGTTTCGCTTCCGCAAAGGCGCTTTCCACAAGGAACGACGACCCCGAACATGCAAGCAGGCCGTTCGACCTCAACCGCGACGGGTTCGTTTTGGGCGAAGGGGCCGGCATTGTTGTGCTGGAGGAAATGGATCACGCCAAAAAACGCGGCGCAAAGATATACTGCGAAGTTGCCGGTTACGGAATGACCAGCGACGCCCATCACATAACATCGCCCCCTCACGACGGGGAAGGCGCTGCCGCGTGCATGAAGGCCGCGCTCCAAAAGGCGGAGATGCGGCCTGATGAAATCGATTACATAAACGCACACGCCACGGCCACCGCGGCCGACGCAATAGAAACAAGGGCTATCAAATCGGTATTCGGCGATCATGCCCAAAAACTGGCGGTATCCAGCACAAAGTCGATGGTCGGGCACACGCTCGGCGCGGCAGGCGGCCTGGAAGCGATTTTCTGTGTAAAGGCGATAGAAGAAGGCGTCCTGCCCCCGACTATCAATTACGAAACCCCCGACCCGGAATGCGATCTTTTCTGCGTGCCCAATAAGGCGGTCGATAGGGAAATAAACGCGGCGCTTTCCAATTCGTTCGGATTCGGCGGCACGAATTCAACCCTTGTTATAAGAAAGGTAACGGACGTATAGTGATCTTTTTCCGCTGGAGAAAATTAAAAAAACACGATCCCGCAAGGGAGAAAGTCCTGCGGGAATTCGAAAAAAAGATAGGTTACCGTTTTAATAACCTGGATATTCTGAACACGGCCCTTACGCATCCGTCTTTCCTGAACGAAAACCAGATAAAGGACCAGTCGCACTACGAAAGGATGGAATTTCTGGGCGACGCGGTGCTTGGCCTTATCGTATGCGGACACATCTATAAGGAATTTCCACATTACAACGAAGGCAACCTTAGCGACATCAAGTCTCACGTGGTAAGCGAAAAGATGCTGGCTTCAATAGCCAAGCGCATGGAACTCGGCAAATACATCCTCTTCGGTCCGGGAGAGGCGCGCACCGGCGGACGAAGGAAGAACTCTATAATGGCAAATGCATTCGAGTCGGCGCTCGGGGCGGTATATCTCGACGGCGGGTACGAAAAGGCAAGGAACTACCTTCTACGCTTGTCCAAAGAAGACATAGTAATACACCCGCCGGACAGGGAACCTTTCAACTACAAAGGAATATTGCAGAAAAAATGCCAGTTATTTCTCGGCGCCGACCCAAACTACCGGCTTATGGGGGAAAAAGGCCCTTCGCATTCGCGCACGTTCCACATTGAAGTTTGGGCCAAGAACCGCAGGCTCGGCGCCGGAAAAGGAAGATCGAAAAAAGAAGCGGAGCAAAAAGCCGCTTTAGACAGCATTAAATTTTTTGAAACGGGCGAATTGAAAGACGCTAAACCGCTCCCGCGCCCAAAGAGGAAGAGATCGCGCTCGAAAAGGAGCGCAAGCAGGAAAACGCAAAGCCGGATAAATCAGGCGGACAACGTGACCGGCAAGACCTGACAAGCCCCCATGAACCCCGCCCTTAAGGTAAACGAAGTATTTTTTTCCATTCAGGGCGAAACGACGCGCACCGGCATCCCGACGGTTTTCATAAGGCTTGCGGAATGCAACTTAAGATGCCGTTACTGCGATACGGCTTACGCCTACGAAAAAGGCGATGAAATCGAGCTGGAGGAAATCATCCGCCGCGCGGATTCGTTCAAATGCAAAACCGCCGAAATAACCGGCGGAGAGCCGATGATTCAAAAAAACACTCCGGAACTCGCAAGGAAGCTTATGGACAGCGGCTATACGGTGATGATTGAAACAAACGGCACGGTAAACCTTTCGCCCCTGCCCCAAGGCGTCATAAAAATAGTCGATATCAAATGCCCGGATAGCGGGAGCGGAGGAACGTTCCTGTATGAAAACCTGAAATGC
>JAZFVB010000310.1:0-6619 GCA_036447515.1 Nitrospinota bacterium | reverse complement strand
GTCCAGCGCCTGGGCCGCGCCCTTGTAGTCGGACTTTTCTATCCTGGCCATTGCAAGAAACAGGAGGAGGATTTTCTTTTGCGGTCTTGTGCTTGCCGCCCAATCGTAAACGCCCTCAATTTCGTTCGCTTTCCCTCCGGCCTTGAACATATTCTCCATTATGCGCAGAGGAATAACCGAACTCGTCTTTATGAAAATGTCGCGCAGGATGCTTTCCGCCTGGCCGGTCTTTCCAAGCTTTAGAGCCGCTTCGCTTTGCATTATTTGCGCGGGCAGGAAAGCGGAGTCCAGCTTTTGTACGAAGGAAAGTTCCTTTTTGGCCTTTTTTACATCTCCCGCGTTGATGAGGTCGCGCGCGTGCCTGCAGTGAAGCACGGATAATTTATAGCGGCCTTTGGCGATATCGTTTTCGTTTTTTGCCAGCCTCAAAACCTCTTTCTGCAAAAGAATCGCCAATTTAAAATCTTTTAGCTTTTCACTTATGTGCCGCATTTCCACAAGAACTTGCGCGTCGCCGGAGTGGCGCCCCCTGGTCTGCTCCAGAAGCTTGTAGGCGGATGAGAGATATCCCGCCCTGACGTAGTCGTCCTTAAGCTCCATAATGGCGTCCCTGTCCGCGGGCCGTTGCGAAATCGCAAGAGAATGTGCCGCCATCGCCTTTTTTGTTTCCCCCGCTTCCCTTAAGAGCGTTCCTTTCAGCAAAAGCGCGTCGAAATGCTCCGGCTTTTTCAAAACGATTTTCTCAAGGGAGTTGAGCGCTTTTTCCCGTTCGCCCCCTTGCGCAAATTCCCGCGCCTTTTTAAGGCTGCCTTCCAAGCGGCTGTCCATCCATCTGCCGTAGCTATGCCGTATCGATAAAATCGCGCCGCCGAAACCTTGAGCAAGGTAGAGAAGCGCAAGGCACAGAGCCCCCGCGAGAAACGAAACGGTGACCACGGCAATAATGGGGATGGAAACGCTATTGCCGGGAGCATAGGTAAAGGTTAGATTGCCGGGATTAAAGAAAGCGATATAAAGAAATGCGAGAAAAATTAAGAGTAAAACGGGAAATAATCTAAAAGCCATTCATAAGTCCGCAACTATTTCTTCTGCGACTCCTCCCACTTTTCCTTGCACCCAATGCAGCGTTTTACGTAAGGCACCGACATAAGCCTTTTTACCGGTATAATTTCCTCACAGTCTATGCAGACGCCGAATTCGTCGTTTCCCAAATTTCCCAGGGCTTCGTCAACAAGCTTGAGCTGCTGCCTGTCCACCTCGCCGAGGGACAGCATAACCTGCCGGTGGTAGGTGCGCGTGGCCTCGTCATTAAGGTCCGGAACGTCGGTATGGAACTCGTCATTGGAATGCCTTACGACCTTGTCCACACCGTTGAGGAGTTCCTGCCTAACGGATAGGAGTTTTTTCTTAATCGCGTCCTTTTCGTCTTTTGTCATAGTTGTTCAATCCCCTACCGAAGTTTCTTCCATGTCAAGCTTTCGTGCATCGAACCATAACTTTTCAAGGGCGTAAAATCCGCGCGTCGGCTCGTTAAATATATGCACAATCAAATCGCTAAAATCCATCAATACCCAACTCCCGATTTGCTTACCTTCTATATGGTACTTTTTAAACCCGCCTTTGCGCAATACTTTTTCAACGTTATCTGAAATCGCCAGCACCTGACGAGAGGAGGTTCCGTGACAGATAACGAAAAAGTCGGCCACGCTCGTTAACCCCCTGATGTCCAGCACCAGGATTTCCTCTCCTTTCTTTTCTACAATTGCATTGTAGCACAATTGGATGAGTTCTTTCTGCTCCGTTGCCATTTCTTTTATCGTTTGCATGCGCCGTATAATCCGCTTTCCAGTATATACTTCTCCACTTCCGGGGATACCAGATATTTAAAAGACGCTCCTTCGGCCGCCTTCTCGCGTACCGCGGTAGAGGATATGTTCATTTCCGTAAACCTGCAAATGTATATGCTGTACGGCGAGCCGACAGGGGATATCGCCAATTCGCAGTATTTGTCCTGCGTCTCCGTGAGCTCGAAATCGATCTCCTTTTCGCGGAAGGCGCTTTCAAATTTTGACACTACGCGCGCGATATCAAATCCCGGACGCGAAGCCACAACGACATTGCAGCTTTTCATAAGCCGGTCGGCAGATTTCCATGTGTGAATTTCCTCGAATGCATCCAGCCCGACTATAAAGAAAAGACTGTCGTATTCCTCTTTTATTTTGCTGACGGTATCGTAACTATATGAAGGCGAGTCTTCGCCCATCTCGATCTCGGAAATTCTGAAGGCGGGGTTTGACTCTATTGCCGCTTTAGTCATGGCCAGCCTGTCCGCCGCCCCGGCGCTGGCCTCCCGCTTGTGGGGCGCGACAGCGGTGGGAATAAAGTAGACGAAATCGAGGCCGAACTGCTCTATCGCCTGGTTCGCGCTGTTAAGGTGGCCAAGGTGTATCGGATCGAACATTCCGCTCAATATCCCGATCTTAGGCGCGGAGTCGGACATCAGTTTCTTATCTGCCCCTCTCCATGAACGATAAACTTGTAGGTGGTAAGTTCCTTAAGGCCCATCGGCCCGCGGCAATGGAGCTTTTGGGTGCTGATCCCCATCTCGGCCCCAAGGCCGAACTCGCCGCCGTCGTTAAAGCGCGTGGACGCGTTTACCATAACGGCGGAGGAATCAACCGCCTTTATGAATGCCTCGCCGCGTTCGGGCGACGGGGTCACTATCGTCTCGGTGTGATGCGAGCCGTACTTTTCAATATGGTCTATCGCCTCTTCCATCGAATCGACTATTTTCACCGCCAGGATGAGCGCCAGGTACTCGGCGTACCAGTCGTTTTCCGTTGCCGGTTTAGCGTGCGAATATATTTCGTATGTCCTGGCGCAGGCGCGTATCTCAACTCCGGCCTTTTCCAGTTCGTCAAGGAGCCTGGCCACGTTATCGATCCAAGAGGAGTGGATTAAAAGGGTTTCCGCCGCGTTGCACACACCCGGCCGCTGGCACTTCGAGTTTATCGTTATGTCGCGCGCCATGTTGTAATCCGCCCCTTCGTCGATATATACGTGGCACAAACCGGCGTCGTGCTTTATCACCGGTATCGTGGAATTTTCGGAAACGAACTTGATAAGGCCCGGGCCGCCGCGCGGAATGATTATGTCGATGTTTTTGTCCATCTTCAGCATGTGCAAAACGGCCTCGCGGTCGGTGGTGTCTATGAACTGCACGGCGTCGGGGGTAATGCCGACCCTTTCCAGGGCGCTCCTTAGGATGGCGGCTATAATGCGGTTGCTGTTGAACGCTTCTTTCCCGCCGCGAAGGATCACGGCGTTGCCGGTTTTGAGGCACAGCGCGGCGGTATCGGCGGTTACGTTGGGACGCGACTCGTAGATTATCCCGATAACCCCTATCGGAATACGCATGCGCGCTACCCTGATGCCGGTGGGCCGAGTGGTTTCCTCATAAATCTCGCCGACCGGATCGTTAAGCGACGCGATGTCCCGCAGGCCGTCGGCCATCGACTTTACCCTGTCGGCGTCGAGCGTAAGCCTGTCGATCAGCGCGGCGTCAAGGTTTTCGTTTTTGGCGTTATGAATATCTTTTTCGTTTTCAGCCTCGATTTTCGCGGCGTTGGCGGTGAGTTCGTCCGCCATGGCGTTAAGCCCTTCGTTTTTCTTTTCGGTATCGACAGCCGCAAGAAGCCTTGCGGCCTTGCGCGCCTTTTCGCCTATCTCCTGGATTTTTTCCTTCACTAAAACATCTCCCAAACCTAGAGTATCACCAGATCGTTGCGGTGTATTACCTCGTCGAATGATTTATAGCCAAGTATAGACTCAATCTCCGATGTTTTCCTACCCTTGATTTTTTTCAACTCCATCGCGTGGTAGTTTACAAGACCCCGCGCGAACTCTTTCTTCTTTTCGTCCGTAAGGGATACGGCGTCGCCCGATTCGAACCTGCCGCCAGTTTCCAGAATGCCGGAAGGCAGAAGCGATTTGCCCCGTTTTACCAAGGCGTTTTTCGCGCCCGAATCGACGACGATTTTCCCTTTGGGTTTAAGGATATGGGCTATCCAGTGTTTTCTTTGTTTCAGCTTGGCCGTAGTGGGATGAAAAAACGTTCCCCCTTTTCCTTTCCTCAGCGCATCGGAAATGGAGCCGGCATCTTTCCCGCCGATTATCCACGCCGGTACGCCGGAGGAAACGGCTATCCGCGCCGCCATCACCTTGGCCTTCATGCCGCCCACGCCGACCGCCGAAACGCTTTCGCCCGCTATTCGGGTAATGCTTTCGTCTATTACGCGCACCTCGTCTATGAGTTTCGCGTCGGTGTTGTCCGTGGGATCGCTGTCGTAAAGGCCCTCGACGTCGGACAGCATCAAAAAGAGGTCCGCTTCCGCAAGCGTCGTTACCATTGCGGCAAGCTGGTCGTTGTCGCCGAATTTTATTTCGTGCACGGCGGCCGAATCGTTTTCATTTATAACGGGCATGATGCCGAGTTCCAGCAGGGTGGTTATCGTGTTGCGGGCGTTCAGGTACCGGCGGCGGCTTTCTATATCGTCGTGCGTGATAAGTATCTGGGCCACCTTTTTGCCGCGCTTGCTGAAATGCCTTTCGTAAAGGTTCATAAGCTTAACCTGCCCCACGGCGGCGGCGGCCTGCTTCATCGGGATGGACAGGTGCAACGGCTTAAGGCCAAGGTACTTGGAGCCGGACATAACGGCGCCCGAAGTTACCACCACAACCTCGTAACGCCCGTCCTTTTCCAGATCGCAAATGTCGTTAACCAGCCTGCTTACGGTGGCTTCGCTTATGCCGTCCCTGCCGGACGAACTTAAAACCCCGCTCCCTATTTTTATGACCACTCGCTTCACGGAGCGCAAAAGGGCCAGCCGTTTTTCCGCTTTCCGTTTTCCCGCTTCCATAAAGTTAAACTACACCATGCGGCGAACGATAAACAACCCGATTTTCCAATAAGTTGCTTAAAAAATCCGTTATGCCCATTCGAGCGCATATTCCCGGATTCCGGTTGTCGTGGCGTTTATTCAGGAAGCAATGGGGTTCTTGATAGATTTCAGAAGGAAGCTTTTCCAGCGGCCTGTTAATCGTTAATATGGTCTTTAAGCCCCTGGGTGTCGCTGTTTGTAATATCATCCAATTCCTTTTGAAGCTTTTTCTTCCGGTTGAAATAGGCCGCCGCCATGCATGCGGCAAGTAAAATTACCGCTGAAATCAGAATCAATAGATTAATGTTCATACGCTGGTTTTATAATTCATATTATAGCAAAATTTCAGCACAGGTTCTCGCCACCCCCAGGTGGTGAAAAGGGCGTCCTTTGCGGTATCATTAAAGGCGTGAAACCGTTCAAGAACATTTTACCGCTCGTTGCGGCGATTTTTGCCTTTGCCGCGTATTCGCCCGGGCATCTATTAACCGACGCGGCTGCGGCCGAAGTCACGGTGCTCACCTACGATGGCGTTATAAATCCGATAGCCGCCGAATATATCGGCGGGAACATAAAAAAGATAAACAAGGAAAAATCGGCAGACCTCATAGTGGTGATGCTCGATACTCCCGGCGGGCTGGACACCTCCATGCGCATAATAGTTAAGGACATAATGGCGTCCACCGCACCGGTTATCGTTTACGTTGCGCCGTCCGGTTCGCGTTCCGCATCGGCGGGAACGTTCATCGGCATGTCGGCGCACATATCGGCGATGGCGCCGGGAACTTCGCAGGGCGCGGCGCATCCGGTAAACATGGGCGGCGGCGAGATGGACAAGACGATGAGCAAGAAGGTGGAAAACGACGCGGCCGCATACATTAAATCCCTGGCCGAAAAGAGGGGGCGCAACGCCGAGTGGGCGGAAAAAGCCGTGCGTAAAAGCGTAAGCATCGGCGAAAAAGACGCCCTTAAGGAAAACGTGATTGATATCGTGGCAGAAAACCTCGACGACCTTTTGAAGCAGGTGGAAGGAAGAAAGGTGCAAACCGTTGCGGGAGAGGTAACGATAAAGATAGCGGGCGCAAGCCGCACGTTTATAGAGATGACCGAGCGCCAGAAGTTCTTGAACATCATCACAAATCCGACTGTGGCCTACATGCTTTTGATGCTCGGTTTTTACGGGATATTTTTCGAGATTTCCAGCCCGGGCGTCCTTTTGCCGGGGATATTAGGCAGTATATGCCTTATTCTGGGCTTCTACGCCCTTCAATCGATACCGGTCAACTACGCCGGAATTCTCCTTCTGGCACTTTCGGTAATCCTTTTCCTTGCCGAGTTGTTCGTGCCGACGTTCGGGGCGCTTACCCTTGGAGGGGTGGTTGCGATGATTCTCGGCGGCATACTGCTGGTCGATTCCCCCGCCGACTACATGCAAGTTAAGCTGATAGTGATAGTTCCCGTTGCCGCTACGATAGGGTTCGTATTTTTCTCGATTATCGGCTGGGCCATGCTTTTAAAACGCAGGAAGGTCCCCACCGGCGCGGACGGGCTGATAGGCCTCGAAGCAGTGGCCGTCACCGCGCTCGACCCGTTCGGCTCTATAGAGGTGGAGGGCGAACTGTGGGACGCTCGCATAGAGGCAGGCAATGTTGAAAAGGGCGGCAGGGTGGAGATTGAAA
>JAZFVB010000309.1:0-2663 GCA_036447515.1 Nitrospinota bacterium | reverse complement strand
CTTGAGTTCACTTTCCCCGCTAACCGTCTCTAAATACGATTCCACGAACAGAACGTTGTCTTCTATGCGGTCTTTGATGTGGCGGGCCAGCACAAGTTGCTGCTGGTTGAACTCGTTTGCCATTTGCTGCTCGATTTTCTTCCCAAGGATGGAAAACATCTGAGCCACGCCTATTACGATAAATATCAGGACTGCAACGATTAACGCTAAAATCCAGTTAAGTCGCTTTATGCCCGATTTATTAGTCATCAAAATTTTCTCTAATGTGAAATCGTACCCTCAACCGTCGGCGCCCCCCTTTATTTGATATCCAGTTTACGATAACATACGTCCGATAAAAAGGGGTTACATGAAAAAGAAAAAAGGCGCGTTTCCGATTGGCAGAGCCGTAAATATTTTACGCAAGGAAATTAAAAAATACAAAATGCCGATTGTTTCTAAATACGCAAAGGTGCGCTCGCCGTTCAAGGTCCTTATTTCCACACTATTGTCGCTAAGGACGAAAGACCAAACTACCGAAGCCGCGTGCGAAAACCTCTTTGAAGCGGCGGATACCCCGGAAAAGATACTTCGCCTACCGCTCAAGAAAATAGAAAAACTCATATTCCCCGTGGGCTTTTACAGGGTAAAGGCAAAAACACTGCACCGCGTTTGCAAAATCCTTTTGGAAAAACACGGCGGACAGGTGCCCGCCGATCTGGACACACTCCTTAAAATAAAGGGTATAGGCAGAAAAACGGCAAACCTGGTGGTAACAATCGGATTCAATCTTCCGGGAATCTGCGTTGACGTTCACGTGCACCGAATCTCGAACCGCTGGGGATACGTTAAAACCTCAACGCCGGAAAAAACAGAATTCGCCCTGCGTGAGAAGTTGCCGGCTAAATACTGGATGGAATACAACGACCTCCTGGTAACCTACGGGCAGAACGTTTGCAAGCCCGTATCTCCTTTTTGTTCGTCATGCACGCTGGAAAGGCTCTGTCCTAAAATCGGCGTTGGCAGTCGTAGATAAAATTCCTCGGCGGGAAAAGGACGTAAACTTGAACACTGAACTCCGCCTTCCCTTGCTACTGCGAACTCCAGTTCAGGCGGTACGAAAACCCCGCAATGCTCCCCGGCGGCAGGTTGGTAGTGATGTTAATATCAACGGTTTCATTCGCCTCGATAATGCCCGACCCGCTTTTACCGGAAATCGGGCTTATAATCGGCGCCCGTTCCTTTGCCTGCTTGTCGATTACATTGATCGTTATCGTGGCGTTGCTTAAGCGGGCGTCGAGCTGGTTTTTCACCCGTCCGTTGAAAATGGTCTGCTTGCCCTTCAGCGGCGCCATTTCGATGCGACTGGTTACTATCAGGGCTTCTTTTATCTTGGCAAGCCTTTCAGCCGCGCTTTCCTTTCCGGTTTTATCTTCGGTTGCGGCCTCCGGAGCCGTAACTTCGGTTACGCCGGCTTCGACTTTAGTTGCTGCCGGCGCCGCCGTAGGCCTTTTTGGGACGGGTTTTTCTTCTGGCTCTTCGGCCTTCATTTCTTCCCTCTTCTGGCGCACAAGAACCACCGTCGCGGAACTGCGGTATTCCGTAGGAACCTCTCTTATACTTTCCACTATGTGAGCCTGCCCGGACGAATCCGTATAGCGTATCTTACGAACCGAATCGGCCGATGCGGAGCCTGCCCACAGCAAAAAGATCGAAAGAACTATAAGCCGTAACGTCATCATTCTATTTTATTACAAAAAGACGCCGATACAAATTCGAGCACCGTGTACAAGTCGGCCGCTCCATGCTCATGTAAAAAGATTAAAAGGAAAACAGCGGGACTTGGGAAAGTTATCAGTCGAGTGTAAGCCTTAGCCATTTAAGCCAGGCTTCCTGATCGAAACTTTTTGAAATGTAATCCAGGAACTTCCGTTCGTTTCTGCTTATTACCTTGCCGTCGATGACATCCGGTTTTTCGTCTTTTCTACGGATTTTTCGTGTAGCTTTCGGCTTAAGCTGCAAGATTTCGTTTTCCTTGCAGTTCTCCACACTCTTTCCCTTTTGCTTGGCAAGGGAATCGATTTTCAGCACGAATACCATGAAGTTCTTATTGGCTTCGCTCTCCACCTTGTTGAGCTTATCGAGCGAACGTTTAACGTCATCAGAGCCAAGCAGGGCTTCGACAATAGCCCTTGAGAGCTCCTCCATCTCCTTTTGGTTTTCCGAATCCTGAGGCATTTATCCTTCCAAAACAAAAAAATTTGATTACTTTTCTATTGTAGAGCCGTCATGTCCCTCTGTCAATAAGGATAATTGTAAAATCGGTCGAAAAATTATTTTCTTAAACGAATAAAAAAAATGTTCAATATTCCCGATAAGTTGCTATCCTATTATCCCCAATGAAGCGACAAAGACAGCTTGCCCTGGCCGAGGCGGAAAACATAGAGCCGGTCGATCTTAAATCGGAGTTGCGGAACCGGTTCCTATGGTATGCCATCAGCACAATAGCCGCGCGCGCCCTCCCCGACGTGCGTGACGGGCTTAAGCCGGTTCACAGAAGAATACTCTACGCAATGTACCGCATGCGCCTTTCCCCCGACGGACGCCACAGGAAAAGCGCGGCAGTCGTCGGCGACGTGCTTGGCAAGTACCACCCGCATGGCGACCAGGCCGCGTACGACACC
>JAZFVB010000308.1:0-4252 GCA_036447515.1 Nitrospinota bacterium | reverse complement strand
ATCACGCCGAACCCGCGACTGCGCCGCCGCCGAAAGGGCCCGGCAGGGGGACGGTTCTTTCCGTCATCGGCATAGTTATAGGCGTTGCGGCGCTTGGTTTTGCTTTACTCCTGTTCAACCAGTCAAGCGGCGAAATTAATAGCGCCGCAAATAGCGTGGGGAAAATAATCAGCGCCGTCGGGCAGATATCAAAGAGCGCCGCCCGCAACGCGGATATTACTGCCGATACCTCGGCGCTTCGGGTGGAGCTTGTGCGAACCGTTTCCGTCCTGGAACGGTTGGCCGGGGAACATTTAGGGGAAATAGAGACACTTCAAAGGATTGAATTGATCCGGAAAGAAGCGTTGGACATCATGGAAACACTTGGGCAGACCGGCGTGAAGAACCGGGAAAGCCGCTCTTGAGGTAGGATTATGTGGGAAGATTTTAAAAAAATTGGCGGACTGGTTTTAAGCCAGTCAAAGGAGCAAAAAGACATCCTCATGCTGAAGCTGAGGATAATCAGCTTCGATAATAAAAAGGATTCCGCCCTGACAAGGCTTGGTTCGCTGGTGTTCAAGGCGATCAAGGGAGGCGTAAAGGCCCCTCTGGAAGATGCAAAGGTGGAGGAACAGCTAAAAGAACTCGACGAGATAGAAGAAGAAATAAAATCCGCCAACAAGCTACTCGGCGAACTTAGGGAAAAAACCAAGGAAGAGCGCGATGAACTTACCGCACAGCTGGGCGATACATGGGACAAGACAAAGGAAAAGCTGAGTTCGATGAAGCCGTCGGCGAAAGAGCCGAAGGAAGAACCCGCGCCTGAAAAAAGTTCCGAGGGAAAAAGCGTTGCGGAGAAAAAAGCCGAACCGAAAGCCGCCGGAGACAAAAAATCCGCAAAAAAATCGACCGCAAAGAAACAGAGCAAGAAAAACGTTGGATAGTCCCTTCAATTCCTGTCTGGAAAAATGGTAGCCGTAAAGTTTTTGGTGGGGCTTGTAGTGCTGGTCTTTCTTGTCACTTTTGCGGTGAAGAACATGGAGCCGCAGGTAACCGTCGATTACTACTTTGGATATTCGTTTGGCCCGCTGCCTTTCTTTTTCGCGCTATTGGCGGCGGCCGTGCTTGGGGCGCTTATCACAATGCTCTATTCCGTTGTGGAGTACGTCAAACTGACGGCCACCATAAGAAAACAGAACCGGCATATTGCGACGCTGGAGCAGGAGATGATCGGATATAAGCAGTTGTCTCCGGAACTGCCGGAAGAGCCTCAAATCCAAGAGGAGATCGCGGAACCGGAAGGGCCGGGGAGAGAGGTGGAATCGCCAAGGGAAAGTCAAAGCGAAGAACTGCCGGCGCCCTGAAGATATAATCTTGCACTTTCTTATTGACTGAAATGGCTAAAAATATTCTTGTTCTGGAAGACGAAGACACCCTCAGGCTTGTCCTTAAAAAGACGTTTGCGCGGCTTGGCTACGTGGTGCACGAAGCCGATACGGTGCAAAAAGCCAGAGAGCATCTTAAATCCAACAGTTACCTTGCCGCCTTTTTGGATATAAGGCTGCCCGACGGCAACGGGCTGGACCTCCTTTCATGGATAATCGGTGAGGGGAATCCGCCTGCGTGCGTCGTCATGACGGCGGAAGCGACGATGGATAACGCGATCAAGGCCGTAAAAAAAGGCGCGTTTGAATATATCGTCAAACCGTTCGATCTGGACGAGGTGGAGCGGATACTGGAGCGCATTGAGCGGCAGAGCGGCCTTGCGGCCGCATCCGAACCGGGGCAGGAAACCGGCCGCCCCGCGGCAAAGGATGCGGGGAAATACGAAATAATAGGCCAAAGCCTGATAATGCTCAAACTCTTCAAAAAAATTGGCAAGACCGCCGCTTCTTCGTTTACGGTTTTGATTACCGGCGAAAGCGGAAGCGGAAAGGAGCTAGTGGCGCGCAACCTGCACGGGTTTTCCGACAGGGCCAAGGGCGAATTCGTTGCCGTAAACTGCGGGGCCATCCCGAAAGAACTGATGGAAAGCGAGCTTTTCGGCTACATCAAAGGCGCCTTTACCGGGGCGGATAGCGACCGCAAAGGGCTTGTGGAAATGGCTCACGCCGGAACCCTCTTTCTGGACGAAATCGGCGATCTGGGGCCCAGGCTGCAGGCGAAACTCCTGCGCGTGCTGGAGGAGGGGAAAATATATCCCGTGGGAAGCCGCAGGCCGGTATCGGTTGATGTAAGGTTCGTTGCGGCCACCAACCGGAACCTTTCCGAAATGGTCGATAAAAAAGAGTTCCGCGAAGACCTTTACCACCGCCTGAACGTAATACCGATAAGCGTGCCGCCGTTAAGGAAGAGAAAGGAAGATATATTCCCTATTGCCCTGTATTTCGTAAAGCGTTACGGCGGCGGGAAAAAGAAGATTTCCGACGAAGCGTGTGCGGAACTTGCCGCACGTTCCTGGCCCGGCAACGTGCGGCAACTGCTGAACGCCATCAAGCGGGCCATCGTGCTGTCGTCGGAGGACGTCCTCCTGCCGTCGCATTTCAGCGCGGCGCGGCTTGAAGCGCCGGACGGGCTGGAGGAGTGGGTTGCGCTTTCCATTGAAAGAAGCGGCGCAAAAAGCGGCGATAATATATACGACAGCGTAATGAAACAGATCGAGGCCGAACTCATTAGGCAGGCGCTGGAAAAGTGCGGGCATAACAAGGTAAAGGCCGCGCGTTTGCTTGGCATCAACCGCAATACGATGACGAAAAAGGTAAAAGAGTATTCGTTATAACGCCTGCCCGGCTTAACGTTTTTTAAGGAAATCCGGTTACGGTTCTTTTTTATTTGTCTTTTTTTTGACCGCCTCGGAATATGTCCACGATGCGATTATAAGTATAACGCCTATCGTTATGCACGAATCGGCCACGTTGAATGCCGGCCAGTGGTAGGAGCCGATATGGAAATCCAGGAAGTCCGTTACCTTTCCGGCGTAAAAGCGGTCAGCCAAGTTGCCCACCGCGCCGCTTAGGATAAGTATCAAGGCGGTTTTCAGGGCTTTGTCGTCCTTTTCAACCTCGCGGTAGATGAATATTACGAGGATGATGGCGAATATCGAAAAGAGGATGAAAAAACGCCCTATCCATGGGCCGTCCGTGCCGGACATGAATCCGAACGCGGCGCCCTTGTTGGTTATGTAGGTGAGGTTGAAAAATCCTTGTATGACGGGCACCGATTCGTAAAGATCGAAATTCTGTCTCACGAGGAACTTAGTGTACTGGTCTAAAGCGAATATAACGGCAAGACCCCCTATCAGAGGCCCGTACCGGACTGCAAACGGCCTTTGTTCCATTAGCGCCCTATTTCCGAAAGATGCCCGGCGCATCTGGCGCATGCCGACGGATGATCGCTATTTTGTCCGACGTCGGTGGTGTAGTTCCAGCATCTTTCGCACTTTTCCCCTTCGGCCTTTCCGGCGGTTATTTCGATTTCGCCGTCCGCTTTTTCGTTCAGCTCCACTTGGGAGACGATGAATATGAAGGGAAGTTCTTCCTTATAAGGCAAAAGCTTTTCGTAATCGTCCTTGGAGGCCTTAAGGAAGACCTTTGCGTCGAGTGAATGGCCTATTTCCTTATTGCGTCTTTTTTCTTCCAGTATCTTGGTTACTTCGTTGCGGAGTTTCCAAAGGTAGTCCCAGTTTTCTATAAGCTTTTTCGGGGCGTGGAACTCTTTGGTATTTATAAAGGTTTGCGTGTGCACTGACGTTTCCGGTTCGTATCCCGGCATCGCCTGCCATACTTCCTCGGCGGTAAAACTCAGCACCGGAGCGATTAACCGCACCATAAACTGCGTCATATCGTAAAGGGCCGTTTGCGCGGCGCGCCGCCCTTCCGACGCGGGCGGGAAGGTGTATAGCCTGTCCTTGATTATATCGAGGTAGAAGGAGCTTAGATCTACCACGCAAAAGGTGTAAACGGAATGGTAGAAGAAGTGGTATTCGTACCTCTCGAAAGCCTTGACGACGTTCTCCTGAAGGCATGCGGCCCTATCAAGAATATACCTGTCTATCTCGTCCATTTTTTCCGGCGGTACGCGGTCTTTTTGCGGGTCGAAGTCGTTCAGGTTTCCAAGGAGGAAGCGCAAGGTGTTGCGGATTTTCCGATAGGCTTCCGTAAGCCTTTTCAGTATTTCGTCGGAGATGCGCACTTCCTCCATGTAGTTTTCCGAAGATATCCAAAGGCGCAGGATTTCGGCGCCTTGCTGTTTTACGACCTTTTCCGGGCTGATT